>NZ_JBHSEB010000004.1:0-110500 GCF_042651925.1 Catenibacterium sp. GCM10023432
ATCCACGATTGAACAATTAAGGAGAGTTACTTTTTTTGTTTCCTCCTCGTCATTTCATATTGTCTAATAAACTGACCTACGCATCCTTCATCACACTACAAAAGAGAAGGATGTCTTTTTAGATTCAAATCAATCTAATGCATCTTCTGCAAACTTGATACTACTTGAAACATTATGTTTCTTATATTCATCTGGATATTTAATCATCAGATTCTTATATACCTCTATAACCTCCTTACTCTGTGTATTCTCTGCAAAATCATCAATAATTTCACTAATCCACCCGTACTCATCTGCAGTACATTCATTCTTTAGATATTCAATTGTTGATGGAATATCTTGACTTAATATTTCTATTTCTTTTTTCCAACATTGTTCAATTCCAAATGACCACTCATCAGACATTTCTGAACGTTCTCTTATTACTTCTCTGAACTTAACTACATCCATCATTTATTCCCTTCTAACTCTAATAACGCTTCTTTTCTATCTATACCACCTGCATAACCGGTTAAGCTTCCATTACTCCCTAACACTCTATGACAGGGTACTATAATACTTATTCTATTATGTCCTACTGCTCCTCCTACTGCCTGTGCAGAGAATCTTTTAACACCTCTTCTTTGTGCTAATATATTCGCTATTTCTCCATAAGTCATTGTATGGCCATACGAAATATCACAAAGAATTTCCCATACTTCCTTTTGGAAATCTGTACCTATTAAATGAAGAGGAAAATCAATAAGTGGCTGTTCTTTCTTAAAATAAAGATCAAGCCATCTCTTTACCTTTAAAATAAGTTCTGTTTCTTTTTCTTCATAAGGTTCTTTTAATCCTGCTGCATAATACTTCTGATTCTCAAACCATAAGCCATATACACCTATTTCATCTACCGCAATAAGTATATCTCCTAATGGTGATTGATAGTGTCCAATATAAGTCATATGAAATCCTCCATATGTCTATCATATCAAAAAAAAGACTCATAAGAGTCCCTTAATTGAATTGTTTATGTTTATTTTCAATAAAGTCATGATACCATTTAAAGCTATCTTTCTTATATCTCTTATAAGTACCCTGACCTAGATTATTAGCATCTACATAAACAACGCCATAACGTTTTTCCATTTCACAGCTTCCTGCAGAAACGATATCAATCACACCCCACATGATATAGCCAATAACATCTACACCATCATTAATCGCTTCATCTATAATATCCTGTGTGAGTAGTCTTGTAGATGTTGTCGCATCAGATTTTCTTTTTAAATAGGGTCTACAATCCTGTGTATCTAAGCCCTTACCGCCTTCTTTATAACCACCTTCATACTGGCTGCTAGCAGTGGCTCCACCCCATAATATATCTTTTGTTTTGCATAGTTGTCTTCTTCATTAAAAAAAACTAAGGTTTTCACCCTAGTTTTTTTGCAAACTTATAAGCACCATATTCCGGTGTATGGATAGGTGAAATAAGATTATCTATTGTTTCATTCAAAACAGGTAGAATATAGTGAGAAGCATGATCAAATACACCTCCAATATAAGAAATACGAGGTGTTGAATCATGTTCTTTTAAGAGTGTTTGTATGAGTGAACGAATTTCTAATGCTGCCTGTTTATATATTTCTATCGCATAAGGATCTCCCTGATTGGCAGCTAATCCATTGATATAAGCATAGGATGCAGTAGATGTACGATCAAGACTATTCATAAATGTGATGATATCATAATCAATATCTAGATGACATTCTTCCATAATCAAATCATAAAGAACTGTTTTTTCTAGTCTACCATCTATTTCTTTACAGAATGTATGAAACATCTTCTTCGCAATCCAATAAGCACTGCCTTCATCTCCTAATTGATAACCCCAGCCTCCACAACGTGTCAGCTTATTATTCTTAAGTGATAAGGCGATACTGCCTGTTCCTGCAATGACCACAATACCATCATGACCATCTAATGCACCTTCTATCGCAATTCTTACATCACTTTCTACGACAAAAGTTCTATCTTCAAATGCTTCTTTACATATGTATTCTATTTTATCTCTTAATTCTTTCTGTTGGCCATATCCTGCAAGTCCTGCACCAATAATGGCAGTATGATCAGGATCTAGCTGATTGACACCATCTCTTAATATTTCAATAGATTGATCTTGTAGCTGAGTGAGAACATGTACTGTAGGAAGGATTAATTCTTTTAAACGAGATCCGTTCTCATCAAAAAGAACCATCTTTGTTTTTGTACCTCCGCCATCTATACCTATATACAACATTTCTGTTACCTCTTAATTTTCAGATGTTTCGTTTGCCTTTTCTTCTTCTATTAATTCACAATCATACATCTTAAAGAATGGATAATACATAGTTACCATTATTAACACTATTTATATTGTGTGTTATTCATCCCATACCTAAAGGAGTGGGCTTTCCGCACAATTTTTTTAAAGCACTCTTGAAACCATACATAGGGATATCATAATCCGTCATACCAAAGACATTCTTGTTTTGTTTATTGTTTTGATTTTTTACAATGTACTTATTCATCTCATATCCTCCTCTATAGATTACTTTTTACAGTTTGACTGATATTTCCATTGTTTTTAAGAAGAGCTTCTTCACATTCTTTTTCATCTTTACCTGTTAAACCAGATAGAATCGCAATCTTTACATTGTAGTGACATTTAGTTAATAGTGCGATTGATTCTTCTTCAGAACAATCTAAAGATTGTGAGACAATGTTGACAGCTCTGATCTTAAGTTTTTCATTGGTAGGCTGTACATCAACCATAAGGTTTTTATAGACCTTTCCTCTTTTGATCATTACAGATGTAGAAAGCATATTTAAGACAAGTTTTTGTGCAGTACCAGCCTTCATTCTTGTAGAGCCAGTCACAACTTCTGCACCCGTAATTACTTCTATTGGATAGTGAGAGTATTTTGATATTTCCCCATTGTGAACACAACAGATAGAAACTGTTTGGCATCCTAGTGTGCGCGCATATTGAAGTCCGCCAATGACATAAGGTGTTCTGCCTGATGCTGCAATACCACATACAACATCTTTGTCTGTTAAGTGGATATTCTTTAAGTCCTCTATAGCGAGTTCCTGAGAATCTTCTGCACCTTCTATTGCAGTTGTGAGTGCGATGTTCCCACCGGCGATTAATCCTTGTACTAGACGAGGATCAACGCCATAAGTAGGAGGGCACTCTGATGCATCTAGTACACCTAATCTCCCTGATGTACCAGCACCAATATAAATCAGTCTGCCACCTTGACTCATCTGTTGATAGATACAGTCAACAGCATCTGAAATTTGCGGTAAGACGTCTTTTACAGCTAATGCAACCTTCTGATCTTCATTATTAATAGTAGTAAGAATATCTATCGTAGACATTTCATCTATATGTAATGAGTCAGGATTTGACTGTTCTGTATCTAAGTTATTTAAGTTCATTCTAGTTCCTCCCTTCCAATATCATTATAGACTTGTTGAAATATTATTTCCAAAACAAAAGACTCATAGTGAAATATGAGTCTACTTTTTGAGTATAGAGACATTGTCTTTAGAATCTATGAGATTCTTTTTATGTTCTTCAAAGTTCTTCTTAAATACACCATAGTACAATAAGTCAGTTATCACAAATGAAGAGATACGAGAAGAGATAGCACCAATACGTAGGGCTTTTTCTTCACTTGGTACTTTAAGTGAGTAGGTACTTAGTTTAGAGATTGGATTAGAGTTAATTTGTGTAATAGAAATAACTGGTATTTGTTTTTCATGTAACACTCTAGCAACATCTACTAAGCCTGTGGTAGAACCTGAGTAACTGATAATTAGTGCTGCATCATTTTGATCCATGCTTTGGGTGAAGGTCATCTGTACATGAAGATCAGCGTTATAGATTACCTTCTTACCTATACGCATGAGTTTTTGATAGATATCTAAACCAATAACAGATGAACCACCTACACCAAAGAGATAGATAGTAGATGCATTATTAAGTAAATCTATTGATTGTTCAAGGGTATCAATATTTATTAACTGATATGTTTTTAAGACTGTATTCATGTTTAATCTACAGCCTTTTTCTACTAATGTACTGATATTATCTTCTGGTTCAAAGATGAGATCTACTTCTTGTTGTTTTTCTTCTTTAGCTGATTGAGCTAGGTTCATCTTTAAATCACTGAAGCCTTTAAAACCTATTTTCTTTGAGAAACGGATAATAGCAGCTGCAGAGGTATTTGTCTTTTCACCTAGTGCTTGAGCAGAATCCTGTAAGATATCATTTTCTAATATATATTCAGCTATGAGCTTTTCTGTTGCAGTATAGCTATCATTGTATTCTTTTATTCTTAAATATGCGTTCATGGGATCACCTCCGATCACCCCTATTATAGCATATAGAAATAGTTGTTTTGTATATGAAAATATTCCCTAGAGAGGGGAGCTATTTTAAATAATCACAAGATAAACACTTAATTACATTAATCGTCATCTATCAAATTAAAATTATTGTGCATGTATTTTATGTTTTACTTTCTTAACCATATCCAAATCTAACTTATTCAAAAACATTTCAAAATCAATTTGTGATTTTGCTTTAATTTCTTTTAGTTTTTTAGCATCCGCAATCTTTCTTTTTGCTTCACTTTTAGGATATCCACCACCAAATGGTTCTGAAAATAATGCTTTGATTGTTTCCTCAAAATTCTTTTCACCTGTATATGTATACTCTTCCCCAAGAGGTAAAGATACTACATTTCCATTATTGATCTGTGCAAATAAATAGGCATCTTTCGCAGTTGGAACATACCCGCATAAAACACCAGGCATACTATTACAAGCAAGCATCATCCCTTGTCCTGAAGAACATCCAGTTACCACAAAATCAACTATATGACTGTTTATGAGCATCCCAATCAACAACGCAATCTCAACATAGGTAAAATTTTCATCTTCATCTACAAAACATCCAAAATTAATAACTTCTGCATCTTTTGCATATTTCTTTGTATATTCATAAAGCATCTCATTTTTTGATACTTGTGAACTTGCTTGTACAACCGCTATCTTCATTGTTACCTCCAGTAGTGTATCTATATTTTTAAGACTGTATTCACATTTAATCTACTTCTTGCATCTTTAGATCACTAAACCCTTAAAACCTGCTTTCTTTGAGAAACATATATTAGCTGTTGCAGAATCTTGTAGGATATAGTCAGCCATTAGCTTTTCTGTATAGGTATAGCTATCATTGTATTCTTCTATTATTAAGTATACATTCATAGGACTACCACCGATTACCCCTATTATAGCATATAGAAATACTTACTTTGTAAAGAAAAGAGCCTTTGTGTTTGAATAGTCAAATACAAAGGCTTTTTCAGGAGGTTGTCTAGTTATATGTAAATTTAATAATGGCACCTAGTCCTGACAATAGGACAATTGAGGGCATATATGATACAAATGTAGTAATCAAGTTTGAAACCGTACTCGCAATCCAAGGCCCAAACATAGGAATAATTAAATATATTAATAAAAACTGAATAACATGTTCCATAGGCTTATATACTAATCAATCCATTGATTGATTACCTTTCTTAATATTTTCTATTATGAGTTGTTTAATTAGACTGATAGAGATAAATCCTGCCTAAAGTGTTTCTAATAGATCTGTTACTTGGGTTAACCTTTATGACAAGTCATTATTTGAATGCACAATAGGCAGGTTATTTAAAAATTCTATGATTTGTTTTCCTTTTGAATCACCAACCTTCATTTATAATGTATGTCCTTTTATTTTTCCCTCTTTTTACACATTCTTTTTCAAATAATTGAATTCTATTAATCAAATATGAAAAAGAGGATAGATGGACTACAAATCATCCATACTATCCTCATATATAATTCCTACCATCTGTGATTTATTCTAATTTAAGTTTTCTTCGTCTACTCCCTCATATACTTTCATTAACTTATTATTGATACTCTCTTCATCTGACATCATTAAATGTTTAAATCTTTCTATAGACTCATCAAACATATTTGGATCATAAGTGATATGTTTACCCAAAAATAAATTACCAGCATTATAATAAGTATCAATCTTTAACAGAAGTGCGTGTTTAGTAATCATAATTTCATCCAAACAATGTTGCTGTACAATTTCGATAAGTTTAGTGTACAAACGTACCTTGAACAAATATTTAGACATTTTGTTTTTTCTAGAATTGTAATCATCACTCTTTCTAACAAACTCACGAGAAAATTTCATTATATATTTACTACGTTTGATATGATATTGATATGTTTTGTCATGATAGAGTTTGATGTTCTGACTAATATACTTATCAAACATACACTTGTGTTGCTTTGTATAATCTTCCATTCGTTGTGATCCATAGACTAATGCATGAGTGATTCCATGTAAACGTGTCAGAAATAAAGGGTGATTTAATCCTTTATATTTAATGCTATTCAATTCTTTAATTTCTTTTTTTGATTTAACTTTATCTAATGATTCATATTTCATTGTTATCACCGTCCTCACTTATAATGTATGTCCAGTTATTTTTCCTATTTTTGTCACATCTAAAACTCTATTCTTACTAAAACCGGGAAAAAAATACTCCCTTACATTATGAGTAAAGGAGATGATTAAAATGTCAAATAAAGTATGGGATGAAGAAAGAATTAGAGAAGAATTTAAAAAGCTAGATAGTATTACTGGACTACATGGGGCTGATTTACCTATCACATTTGGGAAAGCTAAACATACATTAGGATGTTTCTATATTGATACTATTAATAAAAAACCTAAAAAGTTTCATTTCTCATTGTTTTATTTTGGGAATCCTAAATGGTCTGAAGCATCTGCTTTAGATGTAATCAGGCATGAATATGCGCATTATATGGATTATATGTTTAATGGCAATTCAAGTCATGGTGCTTCATGGAAAGCGTGTTGTCGAAAGATTGGAGCATTACCTTCAAGGCTTTATAATCCAAAAGTAGAAGAGATTAATCTCCATATGGAGAATAAACAAAAGGAACTTGATACACAGATTGAATCTATTAAACAAGGAAGTATGGTTATTCACCCTACATATGGTATTGGTATTGTGAATAGTATTTCAGATGATAAAAGAAAACTATACATTAACTTCAACAATGAAATGAGATGTTTAAGTGCTCCATGGGTGACTGAACATTGTCAGATTATTAAGTAAGGACCTGGGAATTATTCCAGGTCCTTTATTATTAGAAGTCTATTTTATATTATAAAATGCTTTTTGCTTCATTTTGTACTTTATTTGATACTGTTATGCATAGTATCCAAAACTTATTAGTTTATTTACATATTCTTACTCAAATGGTTTTATCTCTCTTAATAAGCCTGTAGAAGTCATATTGGAACGATTCTCTACAGACATACAGAATTCAACAGGATTAATATTTGAGAATCTTTTATGTTCAAAATCACTTCTATTAAATCTAATAGAGTAAATATAACAATCAAAAATATCTCCTGTTTTTTTCTTTCTTTGTGTATATCCTGATATCTGTATTTTATTGATTACTGGAGAAATATTGAAAACATGACCACTAATATACATTGCAAGCCCAAACACTACCTGAGCATATTCATTCTTTAATTCGGCCTGTGTTTTCTTTTTTTCTTTAATATTACCAGAAGCATTTTTAACCATTACAGTAGCAGGCAAATCTTCTATTTCTGGTAAATCAACATCAAGATTGAATGCTTTATCATCATTATTCCATTCATAATTAATATTCATCTCAACAGGTAAATTAATACTAGAAACCCATTTGTCAAACATATTAAGTATATCTTCTTCGGAACCGTTCATCTTATTTATCAAAAGCATTTTTCTTTGTTCATATTCCTTTTGGAATTGAATATCTAGTTCTTGTTTCTTTTTATTCTCTTGCTCAATATGTAAATCATTTTCTTTATTCCATTGATTTAGTTTTTCATCAAATCTTTCTTGATAATGGTCCTCTACATACTGTTTTCTTTTTTTGCCAACAAATAAGAAGAAACCTTTTACAGTATCTTTAGCCTCTTCTTCTAATTCATGACGTACTAGTAATTCATTAGGTTTTTGTTTGCCGTATGCTGTTATCGTATATTTTTTAGGTTTAAGTCTCTCAATTTCTTTTTCAAACTGACTTCTACTTCTTACTGTAGGTGTTAACTTATAAATATTAATATATCTGTCTATTTCATCTTTTTGAGATTTTTTTACTATATCATCTATTCTTTTTTTACGCTGTATATCTAAAGATTCTACTTCTGCTTTGTACTCTGGTGTTGCTTTGATCCTTCTAATAAGAGAACTATTAGTTAATAACACGCCCCTATCATCATATATTTCTACTTTTCCTTTATCATCCATTCTTAATTGAAAATGGGCAATTGTATTGCTTGATGTATTAGTTGTAGTAGTTCTTCTTTTACGTGAATTGCTAGGTTGTTCAAGCTTAGTGTATGAAGAATAAGATAATCCAGTACCTGGAATACCTACAGTATTTCTAACACCGTGCTTATTGATATTAACAGAACATCCTCTTCCACCTAGTGATAAACTAGGACCTGATTTAGATAAATTCATTCTAACGCCTTTACATATTTTTATTGATTTTCTATATCTCATTCCCATTATGATTTCACCCCTAATTCTAATAACAATATATCTTATTATAACTTTTTTAATACAGTTATTCACATAAAAAAGATAATTCATTACTTAATGTTCTTATTTTCTAATCACCACACACATCACCAATATTTAACGTTAGTAGATTTCTGTTATTAATGCCTTTTCTATCATATAAAACAAAAAACCTCACAATAAATCATGAGGTATTTTATGCCACCAAAAAATTCAGGGTTCAACCTTTTAATACTAAAACACAGTATTTAGTCACTAGAAAACATAAACTAATTCTTATAAAGAATACAGGAATGTATCAAAATTAAACTGTTTATATCATTTTAATCAATACTTAAGAGGATTACCAGGATTCTATCTATTTCATTGGCCTTCTTACAGTCTTTTATTAATTATTCGATTTAAATTCTATATCTCCTTCAATTTTAAAGTATTCCACTTTACCATAAAATATACTTTTGCTTACCTCTATGTTTTTTAACTTATTTTCACTATACTCGCCTGACAACATATTATTCCAATATTTATCTATTTCTTCATCAGTCAAATTATCATCAAATACCTTTGAATACTTTATGAATTCTTCTTTAAGATCATCATTAGTCACGTTATTACGGGAATAACCTTGAACATAAACAGCCATTTCATCACCAATCATGTCTTTACCATATATCCATATTTCTAATTTATCGTTTGATATACCAACTATATCAGGTCTATCGTGTCCTCTTAGTGTTCTCATACTTACCATATCACTGGTAATATCTGGATCATTGATTTCGTTATATTTATTCAAAAAAGAGTCTCCCTTTTCGGAAAAGTGTTCCTATATGTATTTAGCTTAAACTAATATGAATATTTATTCATTTCATCACTTTTTATTCATTTCTCACTAAAACTAGGTGAATTTTTTATCATGTGAACACTTAGTGTTTGAGATGTGAATTTGAGAAAAGCCACACCAGATATGACTGATGTGGCTTTGGTTTTTATTTCTTATTTACCAAAAGTACTAGATGCAATCTCTATGTGACCTATTGATGTTCCATTTGATAACTCCTTTGTAGGACAGTATGTACAAGTTATAGAGCTATTTGTCTCATATCCTTCAATCATGTAATCTCCATCATTATTAGTGGTAAAATCAGCAATGGTCTTTTCTATTTCCTCATCAGTAGCACCTAATGTTTTTAAGCAATCAGTAAATACCGAATAGATTTCTTCCTCTGATAAACTGCCAAATGAATATGAAATGCAGAATGCTTCTGCGCCAGCATCTGTTGCATTTATCATTTCAAGATAACAATTATTTGCATATGCAAAGTACTTTGTGCGAATGTTTCCTTTGCTAATGTCTGTCATTTCATACCCTGCGATTTCTTGGAACTCTGAAATGAATTTATTTACTATTTCATCGTCAGCATAAATCAATTTTTCTTTTGCCTTTTCTTGACTCCAGAGGAATTATTTTCTGATGTATCTTTAATTGTACTTTTTGATTTATTTGTTGTGCCGCAACTTACTAATACCAAACAAAGAAGCAGTATTATTGTTTTTCTCATATTAACACTCCTATTCATTTCACTTTTACATTAAACATTACTATCTGTTAAATCCATATTTTGCTTTCACATTTAATCCATATCCAATGATTGCACCAACTATACCACCGACAATATGTGCCATATTTGAAATATTATTCTGAACCGCAATACCCTCATATACCTGTTGCCCGATAAAAATAGCTGCAACCAATATGAATGTGATTGGAATTTCACCTTCTCTAAAATCAGTAAATGAAGCAAGCATAATAAAGGCGAATACTACTCCACTTGCTCCACATAAACCTATATTCCAAAATAAGAAGTAGTTTATTAATCCAGTTACAACAGCAGTTATCAAAATCACTTCTAATATAGCTTTTGAACCATGTTTTTCTTCAAGCATTGGTCCAAGAAGCAATAAATATGATGCGTTACCAATAAAATGACTCCATCCAACATGACCAAATACATGTGTTACAAATCTAACATAAGTCATAGGATTCAAAAAAGAAGAGTGGTAAGTCATAAATAGCGTCTTTGTAATCTCACCATTAGAAGCAATTCCTAATAGTGTAGCAACAAAACAAATCGATACAAATGATAAAGTGACAGGTGCATTAAATCTTAGTTTTAGTCTTTTCCCCATATTCATTCAACCTTTCAAAAAAGGGAAGATATTCCAAATCCTCCCTGTTATCTTTATTAATTCTTTTCAGAACCAACTATAGCACTCTTTAATTCTTCTTCTAGTTTAACCAATTCTTCTTGTGCTTTAGCTCTTCGTGCAGCACCTTGTTCATGAATTGTAATCACTTCATTAATAGATGAAATCAAAGCATTATTGCATTGCTTTAAAGTATCAATATCGACAATTGAACTTTCAGATTGTTTTGCACTTTCAATAGTAGCCATTTTTAAAGTTTCAGCATTCTTTTTTAATAGTTCATTTGTTTTTTCTGAAAGTGCACCTTGTGCTTCTAATGCTCTGCTTGTATGTTCAATACCTAAAGAAAGTACAAGTTGGTTTCTCCAAAGAGGAATAGTATTAGCTAATGATGATTGAAGTTTATCCATCATCTCACGATCATTATTCTGAAGCATACGAACTTGAGGTGCTGACTGTAAAGAAATCACTCTAGTTATTTCTAGATCAGACAGCTTTTTCTCAAATCTGTGACACAAATCTTCAAAATCTCGATATGCTTGTACATCTTCCTGCTTATTTGTTTCTTCAGCAGTATTTTTTAATTCTACAAGTTTTGTACGTCTTGCTTTATCTAATGATTTTTTACCAGCAATAATATACATAGTTAATTCTTTATAATACTGATAGTTCAATTCATACATTTGCTGATACATAGAGATATCTTGTTCAAGCACATCTCTATGCTTCATCAAATCTTTTTCAATTCTATCAACATTACTTTCTGCCTTAGCATAATTCGCTTTGATAGAATCCACACTTCTTTTCGCTTTTTGGAATACTCCTAAAATACCTTTTTTATGAGGTTCTGTTGTTGCATTTAAAGCAACAGTAAGCTCCTTTAATGAATCGCCAACTTCACCTAAATCATATGTTTTTACTTTCTTTAATATACTTGTAGAAAACGCAGAAATATTAGTCTGAGCTTTCATCCCGTAATTAATAACCTGATTCACATTTCCAATATCAATTTCATTTGAAAACTTTTCTACCATTTGTTTTTCTTCATCAGAAAGCATACTTTCATCAAAAGTTCCTGCAGAATAAGTAGGTTCTTCCTCTTTTTTTACTACACTTTGCATTGTTGGAACAGAATCCAACAATGCATCATCAGGCTTTTGTTCAGCGTCTAATGTTAACTGTATCTTTTCTTCTTCCATAATAAAACCTCCAATATTTTATCTCAGAGATTTGTTCAACTCTAATCGAATATCGCCATCTCTTTTTTCAATTCTATCGAGTTCATCCAAAGCATTTTTTAATGATTCGTTCACCATTAATAATTCATCAATATCTAATTCTTTAGATTTACTTTTCTTCTGCTTGGAAATATAACCTTCTGCAGCCTTTACCATTCTTTGTTCTATTTCAATATTTTGGTTTACCTTCTCTACTCCTAGTAATAGAGTAATTTGATTTCTCCATATTGGAATAGTAGTAGAAACTGCCTCTACAATTCTATCTACCAACTGAGTATTATTCTCCAACATTAAGTTAATTTGAACTTTACTTTGCATAGCTACAGTATTTGAAATCTGCAAACTTTCAATTCTTTTAGAGAGCCTATTATACCAACTCTTTAAATCTTCAGAATCGTCATCATCTCGTTGATTTAAAAAGTTGTTGCCATATGCAATTACTTTATTCAAATTTGTTGAAGTAGTGTCTAATTGCTTCCCTAATTCTTCAAATATTTTAGATTCTTTAATAATTTGAGCTTCTTGTAATTTCAAAGAAAGTTCCATTTTATCAATATAGTAAAGTACATCATTGTATTCTCTCACTAAAGACCTTCTTTTCTTATCTTTATTTCCAAATAAGAATGTAGGCTTCTTTTTAATTGAATCCTGGAAAACATCTATTTGATTTGATATATCTTGAATAAGGTCTTCTAACTCATTGTTTTGAGTAAGTAATTGATTAGAAACCATTTTAGAAAATTCTCTTAAATGTTGTTGTGCATCACACCCAAAAATCAATATACTATCAGAATTTCCAACTAATAGTTGATCCTGTGTTGCTATATTAAAATCATCATCCAAATTGTTTCACCTCATCAATTCTTATCATTTCATAAGATTCTCTTGTTTCATAAGAATTTTTACATTGTGGAAATATCTGATGCTATATCAAGCTCTTTTGCTTGATAGAACTTATCTAATATACTATCAAAAGAAACTATAAGCTTATCAAAGGCTTCTGCAATATCTTTTTTAGATTTCTCCAAACTCTTTCCTTTCACTTCTTTTTCATCAATTTCAATATAAGAGTCAAGTAGTTTCTTTGTGGTAGGAAGATAATAATTCATAAACATTCCTAGTTTATCCGCATATTGTGGACTTAAATCTAATTCATAGAATATCATTGAGACTATTTTTTCCATCTTATCTAGTTTATCTGATATTTCTTTGTCTTTAATTATATCATTACTTTGATGAATCTTCTCAATATATTCTTGTCCTTGATCAAGAAGAGCTTGTATTTCTTCAGTACGTTCTCCCATTCTTAAACGTTCTTCCACTTTTTTCTTATAGTATCTATCATAAGATGCCTGCTGCTTTTTATATTTCTCGTACATTTCATTAGAAACAATAAATATTAAATTATCTGTTCCAAAATGTCCCTGTGGTATAAGTTTTAAGTCAATAGCCATATTTAGGTCTTTTATGACTTGAGCTATTGGTATTTTAGAATAGTCAGCTAAATCTCCAATTAATTCTATATCTTTATAACGAAGATCTTCATAATACAAATCATAACGTTTATAGAAATGAGATATGGAAACTGAATTTCTTACAACCAAAATGTTTAAGATAAAAATCACTACCGAAGCAATAATCCCTAAAATAGAAAGAATCATGAAATCTTTTGAATATATTAATGTGCCAATTAAAACAAATATAAAATATAAACATACAAGATTAATAAGTATTCCTATTGCACTTACAACCTTATCAATATATCTACGTTCATATTTGAAAACATATTCTCTTTCCGTAGTTTCTGTTGCTATTTTACTAATTTGTGCAGGCAATTGAGAAAATGAACCATTCAGAATACTTTTATTCAAAATATCAGTTGCTTTTTGTGATTCTTTCAAAAATTTGTCTTCAAAACTTATATCCTTTACTTCACTTACATTTTCTATAACTTCTGGTTCTCTATTCTTTTTTAGAAAGATTTTTTTTAATTTATCCATCAATTATCCCCCTTCCACACAATTACTTAATTTTCTCTGTTGCAGAAGGCTGATGTCTAATTTGAGCATCAACTTGAGCAGCTGAGCTTGAAGTTGGAACTGCAAGTGTCGGTATAGCACTTGATGCTGGTGTTCCGTTAGGAAGTTGTATAGTTTGATTAATACCTGCCAACTTAAATGTATCAGCATTTGCAGTTGCAGGTGCACTTTTTATAGTTGGTACTGAGGCAGCCGCAGAAGCAGCTGAATTTGAAGAAGAACCTCCAGCAAATGATCCAGAACCAGTATATGTTCCAGAAGTTCCATTACTGTGTGACGCGTGGTTTGAATGATTAGAGTGACTCGAATGACTTGAGTGACTTCTATGGCTGCTATGATTCGCATTGCCATGACTTCCACTAGATCCTGATTGATGTGAAGCATGTGATTTATGTGAGCCGTGTACTGCCTGAACAGCATCCATCTGCATCATACTTCCTAAAACAACAATCATTGTACCAAGCATTAATAGTTTATTACCTGGAATATTACCTTCTTCATCCTCTATAAGATCAGATATATTTTTTTTGAATTTTGGAAACATTTCTTCTACATTATTCATATTTTTTCACACACTTTCCATTCGACCAATCTGTCTTATAAGATGTTGTCGAATCAGTATAATAAGTACAGATTCCATCTGGACTGTTGTTTTTAAATGTACCTTCAAGTCTTTCACCTGTTGATTTAGAAGTATAATAGTAAGTACCTGATCCATTCATTTGATCATTAGACCAATCACCTTTATAAGATGATCCATTAGACCAATAATAGTTACCTGATCCTGATTTCTGACCATTATCTACTTTGCCACTATAGCTATCACCATTACTATATTTAATTTTTGCTTCACCTGTTAATTTGCCATTACTCATATCACCTTTATAAGTTGTACCATTATTTAATGATATATCTACACTTGTAGGTGTTCCTGAGGTTACTGAATACTCATAAGTTCCAGCATCATTTTTACAATAATAGTCACCATCAGAAAAAGTATTCATTTTAAAAGTTCCTTTTGCATAATTACCGTTAGAATACTTATATTCTCCAGAGCCTTCCATTTTATCTTCATGCCAATCACCATTATATTCATCACCTGAAGACCATTTATAAACACCTTTACCGCTTCTTTTTCCGTCTACAAATGCCCCAAAATAACTATCTCCATTAGTAAATACCATTGTTCCACTACCTGTTAATTTTGTTGAAGTACATGTTCCTTCATAACTTGATCCATCGGTAAACTTAATAATAGCTTTAGAAATTATACCATTACTATATGTGATATCATAATCACCTGTTTCATTTTTAAATGTGCATGTGCCTTTATAAAAATCATTTTCTGAAAATGTTCCTATATATGTAAAACCGTCGGGTGTAATGTATTTGCCTTTACCATGCATCATGTCATTTTTCCAATGACCATCATAAATCACACCATCTTTCCATTTAAAAACACCTGCGCCTTGTTTCTTTGAAGCTACAAGGTCCCCCTTATATGTCCCCTCTTTAGGTATATGAAGCGTTCCAAGACCTTCTAATCGGTTTTCTTTCCATGTGCCTTTATAATTCGCACCTGTTTTAAACGAAAACTGTCCTTTACCAGAAAAATAACCAAAATCAGTCTTCCCAGTATAGAGACCTTTTGTGAGTGTTATATGTCCAGTGGAACGCATTTCGTGTTCTCGAAGGACTCTACTCATTAAATTTTCAGAACTTATGTTAGATCCCAAAAGACATACAACAATCAATTCAGCAGCTAATAATAAACTTAATTTTTTTCTGTATTGTTTATTTCTATTTTTAATTGCTGCCTTATTTTCTTCTTTAGCAGTCATGACAATGTTATTACTGTTTTGCTCTTCATCATTAACTAATTCATCATTAATATCAATTGTATCATTATCCTCATTTTCTTCATCAATTATATCCACAGTGTTTTCATCACTGCTTTGATTGATTTCTTCTTGAGGTCGTTTCTCTTTTTTCATATGTATCCCTCTTAATCACACCAAGAATTTAATATATTAATCGTTTCTGTATCATTCTCATAGAATTTCAAAAATAAATAGTCTAATATTCCCTGATAAACTCTACACTTATATCCTCTTGGCTGTTTTTCTATAACATCACCATAAAGTGAATAATTCACAACTGGACATGTTCCACAATATGGCTGATAAACACAATCACAACAAGTAGGAATTGTTTCTAAAATACTTGATGCACATACAGTTTTACATGTTCCGTTATTTATTAAATCTTTATAGCTGCTTTCATATACATTTCCCAATTTAAACGTGCTTTGACCCATCTCATGTAACATTCTTCCTTCATCACAAGTAAAGATATTACCATCAGCATAATATGCTAACTGGCCTACACCTGCTCCACATGGAGATCTTAATTCCATGTAGTTCATAAAATAACCTTTAATTCTCTTTAAAAGAATTGACGCATGATTTTCTTTTATAAATCTTCCCTTTTTGTTAATTTCAATAATTTCACCTAATGCCTTTATATAGAACTCTACAAATTCTTCAGGAGTGTAACCTATATCCTCCCATCCCTTTGTCGCTTTACCTAGCGGCGTTAAAGGTCTAATAAAAATACAATCAAAACCTAAATCTACATATGCATGAACAATTTCTTTAGGATAGTTAAGAGAAAATCTAGTAGTTGTTTCTATTGCACCCACATTCAACCCATTTTCCCTTAATTTGTCTATTGAATTAATAACCTTTTTAAACGTAGGTTTTCCATCTGCATAAGGACGATTATGATTATGAACTAATTCATTACCATCTATTGATGTTGAAATATCAAATTTATACGATTTAAAAAAATCCAGTATTTCATCATTTAATAGTGTTAAATTGGTTACTACTGTATATGTTATGTCATGATCATCTTTATGCTTTTCTGTGTATTCTACAATATGTTTTATAATTTCAAAGTTAACAAGAGGTTCTCCACCCTGAAATTCAAAACATAATGATTTTTCTGGTGATTGCAATGCAATATCTACTGCTTTTTCAGCCATTTCTTTATCCATAACTAGATGTGAACAGCTTTCACCATTATTAGCCTGACAATAAATGCATGACATGTTACATATTGTTGTAACAACAAAGATATGTAACGCAGTTGCAACATTAACATGTCCTTTGATTCCCCTAAGTGCATATTGATTATTTGATGAAAACTCTAGTTCTGATTCATCATAAATCATTCTTTTTTCTATTAATTGTTTATATAACTCTGAATTTAGTTCTAATTTCAAAGAGAGTATCTTATGAAATTCTTCCTTACTAACAAATATATACTGCCCAAAATCATTTGTCATAAGAACTCTGTCACCAAATTCTTTAAAATTAAAGTAATTTAATTTCATACAATCGCTTTTAGTTCTCCCTTTTCCAATGACAGTGTTCCTGCAAAAACACCACCACATGATTTCTTCATTTCACATTCATCACATACTTCACCATATCTTACTTTATATGGTGAAATACTCTTCTTACACAATGTCCAAAATTCTTTACTCACTGAGCACAATGGGAAGTTGTATAACCTCACATCTATACCATTTTCTATTAATACTAAAGCTGCATCTTGTGCTAATCTGCCAGCTTCTTTATATGATATCCACACTTTGTCTTGATTAACTCTCGCACTTCCAGTCATTTCCATTGCCATAATACTAACATATTCTACTTCCGAAAACTCCTGAGAAATAAAAAGTGCTAAATCATGTAAATTTGAAGCATTCAACTTACTTACAACTATTCGTAATTCTACACGAATATTGGCTTTCAATAGTTTTTTTATTCCTTTAACTGTTTGTGCAAAACTTCCCTTTGACTGTGTAATCATATCATTTATTTGTGCATTAGAACCATGTATAGGAATAGCCACGATACTATTATCTGGTACTGTTTCAATAAATTTCTTCATAAACGAATCTACTGCAAAAATTCTACCATTTGTAAGAAATAAAAATTCAGTACATGTAAATTTATCATGTAAGTATTGAATGAATCTGAATATATCTCTTCCTATCATAAATGGTTCTCCACCTGTAATAGTGAGATGAGGCGTATCAGAAGGTATATGTTTTGCGATTTCTATAAGTTTATCAACATCTGAATTTTTCCCTTTCTGTCTAGATACATTGGGTGAAGGACACATAATACAATTAGAGTTGCATTTACCAGTTACAAAAAATGCATTATCTAATGATTCATCATCATAACAAGTTATTAATTTCCCATTTTCCCATAATTTAAAAACATCATAGTTATGTGCTGACTTGATTTTATCTATTATTTTTTCGTCTGTAGATATTATCACATCTTCTGGATACAATTTTAAACTATTATCATCCACATAAATAAAATCTAAGTCCTCTTTAAGCAAATTATCAAATGTATCCTGATCAAGAGCCAAAGATACTATTCTATGCGTTCCATTGTATTTTTCTAATTTAAAAATCATTTAATCACACCCCATATAACAAAATAACTTAAAAATCCACTAAATATAAAAATAGCAAATGGAATCTTACGTACAATTGTAATTGTTTCTATCTTTCTACTTTTAGACCATCTACAAATACTATTAACTTGTTCTTCTGTAAGTCTACTTTTTAAATCTTCTGTTGATACTGGTGGAAGTCCACGAACTCTTGAATTCTGCATCACCATAGAGGACATACTTGAAAGTATCATTCCTTTTTTTAAGTCCGCTATATTTATTTCTTCATATAATATTGTTCTTATAGTCATCTGAAAGATCAATAAAACTATTACCATAATGTAGTTTTCAGGATTAAAAGAAAAAGGTAAAAATCTAAAAAACAATCCAATTCCAATATTCAACAGATAAACACAGATAACTAATATCCACTTTTTTAATAGAACACTTTTACCAATAAACCATGCTAATGCCATACATATCGCCCTGATGATCCATTCATTTATATATATTCCCTGAATAGCGAGATAAATAAAAAAAAGATTAATTAAGCAGATATAACCTGAAGCAGATATAAAAGATTTGAAAAAAGATAATAAGTAACCTGTGATATAAGTCTTTGACAATTTAGTTTCCCCTTTGATTAAGGAGAACAGTGAAGATACTAATAGATAAATATAACCATAGAAAATACCTATGCAAAGAGCAAAAAATAATGTTGCCTTGCTTGTACCATACATTAAATAATTACTTGCAGGATATAGCAATGCCATAACTAAAGAAAGCTTACAGTCTCCACCTGCAAATGTATGTGTATAGAATAACGTCAAACTAATCAACGCAATGACTACAAAGTTCAATAAGAAAGATAAAAATAAATTTCTTGCAAAATAACCGTAATACACCGTATCCAAAATAAGACCCATTATCATAAATATTAATAATGTCTTGTTGTAAATACGTCCTTCTCTAGTATCAGTTATCGAAGCTAGAATACCAAGCACTATCAATAAGCTTATTAATAAAATTTCTACAATACTCATTTTAAATTCTCTGTATTAATTAGATAGTTTTCAAATTCTTTTATTGTAATATCAGGATCATATTTGCAGTCATCAAAGGTAAGTTCATAATATGAATCCTTTTTCGTGATTTTTATATCAGCAAATCCCCTATACGCTTCACAAGTTTCCCTTATGTTTGCATACGAATAGATATCAGTACTTAATAATAATTTAGTCATTAGAATCAAACCAATCCCTTAATATTTCATCTTCATTGTATTCTATTTCATCTTCTGTATCTAATTCTGCATTCTTTTCAGTTGAAGCAACTACACTCGTAGCCACTGCCCTCGCCAACATTAATTCGCGTATATTCTTAGTTTGTAGATATATTTCATGTCTAGCACTTTGTGCTAATATTTCATTCTCAAATTCTTTTTCAGAAACTTCTTGGTTTTCATTTTTAGATACTATAGATACATAATAATAATCTTTATCAGCATCTAAATGTAAATATGCTTTATCCGTAAAATTATAGGCAGCTTTAATAAGTGCCGTCTTCGAATAAAGTTCTTTACTGTATTTTAGTTGTCTCATTTTGTTTCCCCATTTTTATTTTTTAAATTACAGTCCGCATTTAGAAATGCTACTTTACTCATAAAATTTTTCCTTTATTTACATGAGTATCACACTTCAATATTACTCGTTTCTATAAAAATATCAACTCATGCAACACAAGAGGAAATGTTTTGAAGTGAAAAGTTTAATTCTACATTACCATTACTTCCCGTTGCTTTTTCCACTCGTCTTTTACATCTTCATACCTAGATGTAAAAAAAGATGGGTAAAAATGCCCATCTTGAGTCTTATGCGTGTTTATTTCTTTTTTTACGTCTTTCTTTTCTATTCTTAGGTACAGGTGCTTCTTCCTCTATACCTACTACTGTTGTTTTCGCAATATAGTCATGAATAGCTCTTCTAGAGCCTGTATTATAGACCATTACACCTGAGATAATAGTCAATACAGCACCAATAGCTGTTAAGTAATATTCAAAATAGATTCCTGTCGCAAGAGTCAACATCTGTCTTAAATAGCGGCTCACAATCATAGATACACTTTCAATAAGTAATAAGCCAACAATGTTTCTTAATACAAGTGTTTTGATATCTAGTGGCTGCCAGTCTAGTCTGACAATCTTTAATTTCATGATCTTCTTACCAAGTGTCTGACCTGGATACACTTTATATGGAATATATACAAAATAGATTACTGCCACTACTAAGCATAATAATCCTGCGACATAACCCCACCATTTAGGAAATCCTAAAGCGGCAAATACATATAAATCACTAAACATATCATCACGTTTAGTGACCATGCTGTAGATTGCGACGGCAGGTAATCCACAAAGGACACCTCCAATTACCCAGTCTAAAACATAGGCAAATACTCTAGAGGCAAAAGGGACTTTAGATGGCTTTCTATCTAGCCAGAATGTTAGTTTGTTCCATAAAATACGCATAAGACAATCTCCTTCTATTTATTATATAAGTAATCCATTGCTTTCTTGAATCGTTTTAATCCTTCTTCAATCTTAGAGCGAGGACAACCTAAGTTCATTCTTAAATACTTTGCACCATTTTCACCATAGATTTCACCTTTCATAATGGCGACTCCTCCCACATTCACAAGTGCATCCTGAATCTCATCAGAAGTGAATGGGACATCTCTTGCATCAATCCAGGCAAGATATGTGGCTTCTGGTCTTTGGAACTTGAAGTCTTTTAATTCATCTCTTATAAAGTTTTCTACGAGCTCCATATTTCCACGAATATATTCATTTAACTGATCAATATAGTCATCACATTCAGTATAACCAATCATAGTGGCATACATACCAAATATACTTGCTGAATTAAGAAAATCTCTTCTTCTTGTTACACCTAGGAATTCATCTCTAATCTTTTCATCAGGAATAATAACATAAGAACCTATGAGACCTGGTGTATTTAATGTTTTACTTGAAGAACTTGCTGTAAAGATATCTTTATATTCACCATAGTATTTCATTAATGGATGATGTTTCGCATCTTTAATTCTAATATCCATATGAATTTCGTCTGAAATGATCTTTACCTGATATTTCTTACAGATTTCAATCATACGATGCATTTCCTCATCACTCCATATTCTACCTGTTGGATTATGAGGTGAACAAAGAAGTAATAGAGTACTTTCCTGAGCCTGCTTTTCAAATACATCAAAATCAATCTTGAATGTACCCTCTTCCTTTATCAGATGATGTGAAACAAGTTCTCTATCATTTTCTTTAATCACACTAATAAAAGAATCATACATAGGGTTCATAGTCAATACCTTGTCATGAGGTTGACTTAATAAGCGAATGAGTAATGACACAGAATACATCACAGATGGGCTATAAAGAATCCAGTCTTCTTCCATATCTGTATCAAATCTTCTTTTAAAATAAGTAGTAATAGAAGATTTGAAATCATGATGATTCCATCTTGTATAACCATAAATCTGATGATCTGCTACTTCATGAATCTTTTTTGTGATTGGTTTAGGAATAATAAAATCTGTATCAGAAATAGAGAATGGTATTAAATCCTTCTTATTAAAACGGTCTTCAATATAATCCCATTGTGTACAATAAGTACCTAAACGATTATGTACTTCATCAAAATCATAATGCATACTATTTTTCCTCCAGTATTATATAGTCCTTAGTTGTTTTATTAAGTGGAACACCTACTCCATTTTCAATAAGGACATCATCTTCTATTCTAATGCCACCTACTCCAGGTATATAAATACCAGGTTCACATGACATCATCATACCTTCTTTTAAAACTGTCTGACTCTTACTATTTAAAATAGGTCCTTCATTACTATCAGTCACACCTATTCCATGTCCAAGTCCATGATCAAAATACTCACCATAACCTGCATCAACAATCACTTGTCTTGCAGCCTGGTCACAATCACTAGCAAGAGCGCCTTCTTTAATAGCCTTTAAACCAGCAAGCTGTGCTTCTAATACAACATCATAGATTTTCTTGTAACGTTCCTCTGGCTCACCAATAAAGCATACACGTGTCATATCTGATTGATAATTATTATACTGAATACCAAAATCAATCATGATGGGTTCATGTGCCTTCACTCTTCTACCAGTTGGTCTTCCATGAGGTAAAGCTGTTCTTTCACCACTTGATACAATCGTATCAAATGACATCTGTTGTGCACCTGATGCAATAGAATAATATTGAACTAAAGCACTGATTTCATACTCAGTCATACCAACTCGAATATGTTCAATCACTTTTGAATAGATATCATCTGTCATCGCAATCGTTTTTCTCATTGCGGCTATTTCTTCAGAGTCTTTCACAATTCTTAAATTCATTATATCTTCATCTAATAAACAAATATCAACGCCCAATTGCTTCATTTGTTCATATTCATTAACTAGTACTTCATCCGCTTCTACACCTAGATTCTTACAGTTCTCTTCCTTAAGTAGTCTTTCTACTGCAGCTAAATAGTTACGGCCTGTTGTATGAGGATTATGAAGAACGATTTCTAAATCAAATTCTGTTTCTTTTGCTTCTGTAAGATATCTACCATCTAGAATCAAATAACCCTTAGATTGTGTAATCAGAATCTTGCATCCACTTCCTGTCATTGTAGACATCCACTTCTTCATTGTTTTGCTTTTGAGTAATAAAGCATCTATGTTCTTCTCTTTTAAATAGTTCTGAACTATATCTATTCTTCTAGCCATATGTATATACCTCTTATAAAAATATAAGGGGCAAGCGAATGCCTGCCCCTTTGATATTAAAAGTCTAAGTCTAAATCGTCTAAAATTGCAGCATCTTCGTCTGAAATAACATTATTAGTATCTTTCTTTTCAACATCTTGTCCATAACGTTTTTCATAAATCTTGAAGAATGGATACCACACAACAATTGATGCAATCATCTGAGCCGCATTGACTACAATAGACATCATGTCGAAGTTAGTTAAGTAACCTTCTAAGAATACACCAACGTATGGAGGTGTAAAGATAGATTTTTCCATAATTCCAAAGTACATAGCGAAACCACCAAAACTTCCGATAATTCCACCAAAGATTACGTAAGGAATAAAGAATATAGGGTTTAATACGATTGGAGCACCAAATAGGATTGGTTCATTGATACCAAATAATGCTGGAATAAGGGCAACACGTCCTACCTGTTTTAAAGCCTTATTCTTAGATAATAAGCACCAGAATACTAATCCGATTGTAACACCAGTACCAGTGAAGTTACCGAATGCTGATTCAGGACCTGGACAGTAGAAATGAGGTAATGGCTGTTTAGCTAAGCTTGCAGCAATATTGTCAGCTAAGAACTGAGTTGAGATTGGGCTTGTAATAGGGCTTAATACTGATGGATGAATACCAAAGAAGAATAATAAGCACTGAAGCATTTTTAAGAATAAATAAGCAATTGGGTTATCCATTGAACCTACTAAAGGTGCGAATAACTTAGTAAAGATTAAAGGAGGCATTGTATTGAATACATTGATACATACAATACGTACGATTAAGAAGAAACCAATAACAATCACTGATAATGGAATCATTTCAAATGATCTAGATACGAAGTCAGGAACTGATTCTGGCATCTTGATAGTGAATTTCTTCTTTTTACACCAGCGGAATAATTCAACCGCAATAATAGATGCGAACATAGCCGCAAATAGACCCTTAGGACCAAAGAAAGTAGTATCTAATCCTCCACCTTCTTTTGTCTGGTAAGTCATGATAAAGAAAGAAATTAATGCCATGCTGACAGCACCAGGAATGTCCTGTTTATAGCTGTTAGCTAAATGATATGCAATAATGATTGATACATATACTGACATTAAAGCCATACCTACATTGTATGGAATGTAGATTAAATCAAGATTCTTTAAGATCCAAACTGATACAGGATGTTTTGCACCAATCATGTTTGGGATAGCTTCTGGAATCAAACAGAAACTACCAATGATTAGTAATGGTGTTAAGGCAACCATTGATTTTTTAATAGCACTTAAATGAACCTGTTTATCCATCTTGTTTGCAAGTGGAGTCAAGTACTTGTTCATTAAGGCTTCGAATTTATCAAACATTTTAGTCCCTCCAAATTATTTTTTTATTTTGCCATGTCTGCTTTTCTACGTGCGATTAATACCTGTTTCATAACAGTTGCACCATCCATTTTTCCATATACTTCTTGATCAACGATTACATATGGAATATGGTATGGTTCAATAATTGGCTTGATGTAGTCCAATTTATGCGCAATCTGTGGTCCAATAACTAATACATCGCAGTCTTCTACTTCACTCTGTAAGATATCTACTGGAATCGCAACAAAGCTGAAGTCATCTTCATTTAGCTTTGCACTCTTCTTGACGACAGCTTTCATGCTGTCCATCAACATAGTTGTTGAGAAACCACCTGCACAACATAAAACGATTTTCATTTTACTTTCCCTCCTTTGCTTCAAAGATTGTTATTAACTCTTCAATTAGATCCCTTGCTAATTGAGATGTCATGTAATGGTCCTGGGCATGAACCATTAATAACCCAACTACTGGCTTTTCTTCAGTGTCTGACATTTCAGCCTGAATAAGCTTAGTCTGAATAGAATGTGCTTCGATGTCTATTTTTCTTGCTTCATCTAATAGTCTTCTCGCTTCATCATATTCTCCTGTTTTTACTTTCTTCAATGCTTCAAAAGCCATAGATTTGCTTTGTCCTGCTGAAGAAATGATTCCGATAATTTGTCTTTCCATTTCAGTCATGTTCTTAACCCTCCATAATAAATGTTGTCATTGCCTGATATTGTGAATTATCTATTTGTATTAATTTACAAATCAATTGAATCAAATGTTGTAAGTCATTGCTATGAACCATTGAATAAGATCCATGACAATAACGTAATGGAATACCTAATACAAGTGCTAAGCGTCCTCCCGCTTCTAAATGTGCATTACCTGCATCTGTTCCTCCACCCTTAAACATATCGCACTGATAAGGAATGTTATTCTTATCAGCCACTTCTTTAACATAGGCCAATAATTTTCTATTAGGAGCCATTGTTTTATCATAATGAACAATCATTGGACCATGTCCAATCAATCGGGTATTTGTATAGTTCTTTACAAGTTCTGGATTATTTGCGACATCAATCGCATATACGATATCTGGATTAATAAGATGTGTAGCTGTTTTTGCACCACGTACACCGACTTCTTCACTACTTGTTGCAACGAAGTATAAGTCATGTTCATTGAACTTCACCTGCTTTAAGGCTTCTGCAAGTACATAACATCCTGAACGGTCATCCATTGCTTTACCCATATAAACATGAGGCTGAATTTGACGCATACTTGATGCAAAACAGACCATATCACCAATAGAAATACCAAGGTCTTTCACTTCCTGGGCTGTTTCACAGCCAATATCTACATACATATCTTTAACCTGGCCATTACTATCCTTAGTCACATTCAATAAGCCTTCATACTTACCTCCATCAGATGTTGTCACACGCACAATCTGCATTTCCTTACTCTTATCTAACACACCACCTAATGGCATTAAATAGAGGAAACCAATATCTGAGATATATCTCACTTCAAATCCGACTTCATCCATATGTGCACAAAACATGATCTTTAAAGGATTTAAACTACATCCCTTTTTATGAAAAATCACACTGCCTAAAGAGTCACAATAGACTTCGTCACAATAATCTTTTAATTCATGATAGAGAATATTTCTTACTTCATCTTCACATGATGCAATACTATCTGCATCACTGAGTCTTTTAAGTAATTCATCATTCATGTTGAACACCTCCTAACTCATCTAACACTGCCATCATTTCTTCAAATGACTGGACTTCTAAAATTCTTTCTATATATTTTGGTTCATGCATAAGCGCATAGAGCTTCTTTGTAAGAACCTTATACATTTCTATCTGATCCTTTCTTAAACAAACCATGAATACGAGTTTGACTGTTTTCTCGTGAGATTCAAATGGTTTCTTTAAGATTCTTACAGATATCATGTTTTTTAATGCATCTGTTTCTAATGGGTGAGGAATACAGATTCCATTCATATAAATCGTACTAACATAGGATTCACGTTCTAATACAAGATCCGCAAATCCCTTCTTACCATAGCCTTGTTCTTCTAATTCAATCGCCATACGATAAATCAAATTCTCATAATCATCATCTTCATCTATCTTAAAGAAGTCTTTAGAGAAGAATGACTGATACATTGGTTTATCATTAATCAACGTATAAGGATCATAGTCATCTGTCTGTAAGATCTGCTTAATACGCTGTAAATCCTTGTCATCCAGTAATTCCTTGATATAGATAATAGGTGCCTTGATATCAAAAGAAAGCGGCATAATTGTAAATACAAGGTCAGGACAATAATCTAGTAAAGCATCCTGTTGTAAGAATGAGAATGTCTTGACTGTTGCTTTTGGAAAAAGTGATTCTATCTGCAGTTTGATCATATAAGCACTGCCTCCTCCAGAGGAACAGACCACACCAATACGATCATAAAGCTGTAGTTTTTGTTGTTTTTCCTTTTCCATATGTCCTGCAAAATGCATAGCGACAAACCCGACTTCATCAAAGGTTGGCTTGACATCATAGAGTTCTTGAAGCATATCACAGAACTGTATGGCGATATTAAATACTACTGAATTGGTAATACTTAATTCGTTAGCTAATTCATTCTTATAGGAAATCTTATCATGAAGACGGTCTATAAGTAATGTGACATGGATAAGTAACATCTTCTTAAAGTCTTCATCCTGTAAGAATGTTGTTTCATACATTTCATCTGTTTTCTTTAAGAAGTCATTGATGACTTCTTCTAGGTTGGTACATTTAAAACCAATATTTTCTAAACGTTTTCTAAGATTCTTATTTAAGACTGTAATCAATCCATCAATGCTTTCATTAGAGAACTCAACATGATAGAGACCTTTCAACACATCAATCACTTTTTTAGCTAAGCGATGGATTGTAATATCCTGATATGTATAGTCTTCATCCTGTTCACTATGAATAGAAGCACTATAAACCATGATTTTTAAATAGTCTGTAATATTAAGTAACTCATTGTAGTTTACATTCACATTTTCCTGCGTAAGTAAACCTATAAAAGATTGTTCGACAAACTTAAAATCTCTTGTGACATCATTGACTGCTGTCTGAATAAAGAAACTGCCGTTAATGTATTCTTCTGTAAGGTACTTCTTAAAATCTTGGTCCAAGCCATTGATTTTAATTCCATAGTGTTGTTTTCTTTCTATTTCAAAATGATACACCTTCGCAATTTTTTCTACGATATGCATATCATTCTTGATCACTGTCTTAGAGACCTGAAAGATATCCGCAATCTTATTCATTGAGATATAATCTTCTTGAATGGCAAGATATGATAATATATGCGCAGGTCTTTCATTAGTAGAAACATAGAATGTTTCATTCAATGTTTCTAAGAAATCATTGAACAATGTTTCATTGGTGATTTCTAATAAGTATCCCTGTTCTCTTTTCATATGAAGCAGGAATCCTTTACGTGGAGAAATGCGCATGAGATAAGAAATATCATTTTGAATTGTTCTTTTGGAAACATTGAATTTTGTCACAAAGTAATTCGTTGGCAGATATTTAGAATTGTCTCTGAGTTCTTTAAGTATTGAATATAATCGCACGTTTCTCCCTCCTTACAATCACATTATATAAAGTAAGCCCTTCCAACAAAAGGTAACCTTCTTCATATATACATGCAATAAAATGTCCTTTAGTGATATTTTACCATACAGTTTTTTTTTAAGTAACTTTCATAATGATTTGGGGTGATGTATGATTAATGAAGAGGTGATGCCAATGAAACATATTCATAATAAGTTAGTCAGAGATCGTATTCCTGAAATCATAGAGAATGATCATAAGACTTGTGTAACAAGAATACTCAATGATAATGAATATCTTGTATGCTTGAAAAGTAAATTATTAGAAGAGTGTCATGAGGTAATGAATGCTGAAGGTGAAGATATTAAGAAAGAGATAGCGGATGTCTTAGAGGTATTAGAGGCACTAGAAAATACACTTCATATTGATCATAAAGAAGTACTTTCTATCAAAGAAAAAAAAGCACACAATAATGGTGCCTTTGATAAGAAGATCTATCTTGAATATGTAGAGGATTCTTATGAATAAGTATATACAGGACTGGCTTGATGTGATTGAGTACATGAATAATGATAATACATATAAGTTAGCATGGGGACGTGCTATTCTTGAGAATGTTTATTCACTTAATTTTGTAGAAGAAAATAATGTGATTACATTTAATGCAATAGCACATAAAATGGTGAAGTATTATTGGAATCAGACATTCTTCTTTAATTTAAGACAAGGATCTAATATCAAAAAGAAACCTGTCATAGTCCAGCAGGTTGATTTACTTATTGAAAAATATAAAGAGTTATCAGGGTCTTCTATTCCTATCTGGTTTGATAAAGCTGAACTTGTATTAAGCACAGAAGAAGACTTCTATAAGAATGTATTAAAGAAATGTGCAAGAAAGCTGAAGGATGATGTATCTTGGCGTTTTATGAATGTAAATAAGGAAACAAAGAATCTTTATGTACTTAATAAAGATTATCTCTACATCTCGATCAATAAAGAACAAGTATTCTTACTAAAAGAATATGGTTTTGTCTTATCACAACTACTCAATTACAAATGGGCACAGTTATTAGAGAAGTTTAATAATGCCCCACGTATTACTTCTAAAGTAAAAGGTATCTCTGATAATCAGATCAGAAGAAATAATCTCACTAAATATAAAAATATCTTACTTGAAAATATGAATAAACCGATTGATTTCTATACAGGAGAAGAATTACAGCCTGATGATATTAGTGTAGATCATGTGATTCCTTGGTCATTTATGTATAGTGATGATATCTGGAATCTTGTTTTGACTTCTAAAAGTCATAATTCTTCTAAGTCCAATCATATTCCTAGTAAAGAAATCATTGAACAATTGAATCAAAGAAATAAAGACCTTGTAGAAACAATCAACAATAGTAAATACAAAGAAGAACTGAATATTGCGATTGCGCATAGTTATGTGGATCAGTTCTACCTATCAATGAAACTATAATTTTTTCTAGTTTTTTGAATTTTATTGAATTTAGTAATAGAGTTTTCTACAATAATCATAGAGGAACTTAATTGATATTAAGCTGACTCCTTAAATAAAAAAGCCTATTGAGATGCTCATCTCGCCAGGCTTTTTTAGTTTGTATAAAATAATATTTATAAGGGGTTTTATTTTTAGATTTTTATTTGTTTTTTGTATTCAATTGCATTGCGACAAGGATTTTATTAGTATATTTATAGAATGTTTTTTTCATAATATATTTTCCTTTTTGTCTGGCCTGTCTATTCATTAGACAGGCTCTTTTCTTGAATACATTTAAGCAGGTCTTCGGGTGTGACCTTATATAATCTTGATAGGGCAATAAGATTGGTTGTATTGGGATCACTTGTTCCGTTCTCCCATTTAGAAACAGCTTGTCTACTTACACCTAATGTTTCTGCAACAAACTCTTGAGTCATCTTACAACGGAGACGGTTTTCTTTAAGGGATTCTCCTAAAGATTTCGCATTCACTTTTTTCTCTTCTCGTAAATCTTTAGAATTAATATATTTCTTAAGAGCTTTGACTACTAATATAAAGAGATAAACAGCTGCACAAAATAAGGAGATCATAAATACAATATACATGATGGCAATAATATGACTAATCACTTCATAGTTCATATCTCTCTCCTTTCATCTATTTTCTTCCATAACTCTTTATTTGATTTAGAGCACGTTGTGGAACTTTCGATTCAGATATAATCCTTTGGTTGATGACTATCTTCTTCTTTGTTTTTAACTTGATGTAAGTTCCTGGACAATAAGAGTCTGCTTGAATAAATGTCACACGCATTGACTCTCCTAATGCATTATAACAAACAAGAACATATTATTTACCAATGGGTTGTTTATGACCAAAATCATCGATGAGCCATGATTCTCTATTCACATCAACGCGAGGAATCTGTGTATAGTAGCAGTCAGATAAAGTATGGTCAGTACTGTAATATCTGTTTACTGCAATTGTTACTATACCAATTAAATAATAAATACAAACAATATGACCTTCTTTTTCATATTCACCCTTCGATTCTCCATTTTGTTGAATAATGCAATATAAAATAGACTTTCATGATCATGCAGGAAGATATTGGTTACTATGTCAAAAGGATCATGAAAGTCTTTATAAGATTCAACTGGGGTTATAGTTTAAGCAGGATGTCACTAAAGACTGATGTTGACTACATTTGAAAGAATTATCCGGTTATTTATTCTTCTGTATATTCTATGAAATTGAGAGTATCCGTATTAATGACTTAATCCTATTATGAGGGGAAAGAAGTCGAGAAATGTATATCTCTGGATTAAATAGCACAAAAAAATTGAATGATGTAATAACCTCAGAATCTTATTGGCATACTTATTCATGATTCAATCAAAGAGTTCCCTCCTTAATCTCTTTGATAGTTCCATATTCTATGATGCAATGGTGCGTGACAAGTCCTTTTAAGTGGTTGATACAATGACTAGAGAGCAGTTTCGTAATACCTTCTTTATTGAGTGCAAGAAGAAGCTGTCTAATAGAAGCTATTTCGTCATTATTGAGATCTTCCATTGGTTCATCAAGTAGGAGAATAGCTGGATGTCCTAAGAGAGCTTTCGCAATCGCAAGGCGACATTTCATATTGTGTGAGAAGTCACGATAAAGTAACTGTTGGTCCTGCAACCCCACAAGAGATAGGACATCTTTAACTTCTTTTTTGTCATAAATACCTTTTATGAGACAGTGATAGTAAAGGTTCTTAGATGCATTCAAATGATTAAAGAAGTGGCTGTTGACAGCGTAGCCTATTCTTTTTCTATTACGTCTTAAATACTTTTCTTGAGTACTTTCTAGAATACTCACTTGTCCTTGACCATAGTAGGTTTTACCAAGAATGATTTTAAATAGAGTTGTTGCCTGTTTTCCCACTATGCCATATATTTCTCCATACTTCACTGTGACGCTGATGTCGTTTAATAAGGGATATCTATTAGATATATGGTTGAGTGAGATTGCGTCCATTTTTTCAACTCCTTTTCATGAATAGTGCCTCAACAAGAATATTACAAAACCGCAGTTTCATCCACCAACTATCACGTAAACTTGAGTTGACATTTGTAGTTTTCCTAGGAAATAAAAAAGCCCAGAACGGGGCTGTACATCAATTTTCTAATAATGATGTAGAAGATGATATCGCAAATATAAATGTAGAACCATTATGAATAAGTGATGTTGTACTAGCAGGTAAGACACCAAACATACCTAATAATATTAATCCTAAAGTGACTATTCTTGTATAGTTACGCTTGATTCTTTTCATTAATAGTTTTGATAATTGTTTAAATACGACAATTTCTTCTAATGATGAAGAAGTAAGTGTCACATCTGCAAGTTCTTTCGCAATATCTGAACTATCCTGCAAAGAGATAGAGACATCTGCACAAGATAAGGCTGGAGTATCATTAACACCATCACCACTATAACAACGGTATGTCCTTCATCTTTGAGTTTCTTGACATAATCGGCTTTATCTTCTGGCAATACACCCGCTAAATAACCATCAATATTGAGTTCTTCTGCAATATGCTTAGCTGCATTTTCACTATCACCTGTCACCATGATGATATTCTTAAAACCACTGCTTCTAAGATTCATGATTGTTTCTTTTGCTTCTCGTTTAAGTGGATCATAAATAGAAATAATACCTGCAGTTTCTCCACCTATTGCGAGGAATATCAAAGAACTGGCACCTTCACTTTGTAAGTTATTGATGAGTGTTTCTATCTCTTCTGTTTTAGTAATATGTTCATCTTCAAATACAAAATGATCACTACCCATAATAGCACGCTGATCACGATAAATAGTCGCAATACCATGCGCAATAATATACTTTACTTCAGCATGTTCTTCTTCATGACGTAATTGTTCGAGTGATGCCTGTTTTACTATTGCATTGGCAACACTATGTGGGAAGTGTTCTTCTAAACAAGCTGCAATACGTAATACTTCTTCACGTGTATAATTTCCTACTGGTGTCACTTTCTAGACAAATGACTGAGCATTTGTGAGGGTTCCTGTTTTATCAAAGACAATCGTATCTGCCTGATCCATTGCTTCTAGGTATTTACCACCTTTAACCATAACAGAATGACGACCTGCTTCCTGCATCGCACTAATAACAGAAATAGATGTAGATAACTTAATCGCACATGAATTGTCTACAAGTAATACTGATGAAGCACGTATAAGATTTCTTGTGGCAAGTAATAATCCAAAGAAAGCCACAAAACTATAAGGGACAATTGCATCTTCAAGATGTTCAGCACCTGATTGAATACCTGCTTTCAATGATTCGTTTGTATCAATCATATCTACATTCTTATTAATACGGCTTTCTAATTGTAGATTTCTTACCTTGATATAAATCTTACCTTCTTCTACAACAGTCCCTGCAAAAACAGAACTTCCTTGTTTTACCATCTTACTTAATGGTTCACCAATAAAGCTTGATTCATTGATCATGGCTTCACCATTTACTACTTCACCATCTACTGGAACCATAGAACCTGTCTGTACAACGACAATATCTTCTTTCTGTAAATGAGTTGTAGGAATCTGTTTTTCTTTTCTTTCTTCTAATACCCATACTTTATCAATATTCACAGACAGTGTTTCTTTGAGCTGCAATGATGTAGTTTTCTTTGTATAGTATTCAAGTAATGAAGAGATATTCAATAAGAACATGATATTACGTGCTGTACCCCATTGTCCTGATAATAAAGAAACAGAAATACTAGTGGCATCAAGTACTGGTGCATCAATACGTTTATGTACAAGAGAGTCCAGTGCTTCTTTCACATATTGAATAGTATGATAAATGGTTAATACGTTTCTTATTGGTAGTGGTAGAAACCATTTAGAGGCATATCTTTTTGCGATAATACCAGTGAATTTTCCAATGTATTGATCGTTGATATCACGGTGATCTATAAGATACTTGTTTTCTTTAATGATCTTTTCATAGGGTGCATCATCAAAGTGAGGTATATCTAGAGAGTTGATTTTGTCAATCAAAGCATCTCTTTGATCAACACTATAAGTGAACAAAATAGAACCTGTTCTTTCATTGACATCGGCTGATTCAACCATATCCCATTTACATAATGCGAAATGTAAGGCTAGTGCCTTATTTCTAGAAAAGCGATAACGTCCATAACGTATTCTCATACGTCCTGGTATGTCATGTACTATACGATACTCTAACATTCTCTTATCACCTAAAAAATAGGAAATGACTATTTCCTATTTTGCTTCTTTCTTGCTTTTCGATTCAGCATAGATATCTTTTGCGTCTTCTACAATGGTATCATAAGTGGCAAGAGCTTCATCTTTGATTTGCATACCAGTAGCAACTGATTTTACAGCTGCATTTCTTGCGCAATCGCTCTTTACAAACTTACTACCTGCAACTGTAGCGGCTACACCACCTACAAATGAGCATAATAATTTGTTTTTGAATAAGTCTTTCATATTCTTTTTCTCCTCTGTTAGTCCTAACTAACAAAATCATGATCACACTATAGAGAAGGTTTGTTAAAAAAGTGAGAGGAGTATAACTTTTGTTAGAAAAGCATAACCAAGGTACCAGATACTATTAGTATTAATCCAAGCAATGATTTCTTAGAGAGTTTCTCATGAAAAATAAGATAAGAGAATAATACAGTAAATAGAATACTCAACTTATCTATAGGAGTGACTAAACTTGCTGGTCCATTTTGCAGGGCATGGTAGAAGCATAACCAGGAACCTCCTGTGGCTAAGCCTGATAACACAATAAAGAGATATTCTTTCTTTGATATACTCTTCATATTCATTTCACTATGCGTTACAAAAACCACAATCCAGCTCATAACAAGTACAATACTTGTACGAATGGCTGTACCTAGATTACTTTCAATATTTGTGATACCAATCTTACCAAGTATTGTCGTCAAACTTGCAAAGACAACAGAAAGAACAACATAAAGTAACCAGGCATTACTTGTCTGTTTATTATCTTCCTTCTTTTCTACCATTAAATATGTACCTGCTGTAAGAATGATCATACCTAAGATTTTATAGACTGTGACACTTTCTTTGAAAAATATAAGAGAAAGAATAATCGTCAATACAACACTTGTCTTATCTACAGCTGTGACTTTATTGATATTACCTAATTGTAATGCCTTAAAGTAACATAACCAGCTTGCTCCAGTAGATATTCCAGAAAGAATTAAGAATAGAAATGTCTTATGGGTGATTGTATGGATTGTATCAAATGAGCCAACTATTCCTACCATGATCCATGAAAAGATGAGTACAACAATAGTACGTAATGCAGTCGCTAAGTGAGAGTTTGTATGTTCAATACCACATTTTGCGAGAACTGCTGTAAGTCCTGCAAAAAAGGCAGAACCAAATGCATAAAGTATCCACATAAAAAAGCCTCCTTATAATACTATTATAAGAGGCTAAAATGAATTTGTTTAGAATTCTTTGATGGCTTTGATTACATCTTCTACAGTTAAATGGAATTCCTTGAATAAGTCTGCTGGCTTACCTGAAGCACCAAATGTATCCATAGTGACATATTTGCCTTTGAATCCTGCGAATTCACCCCAAGATAAACGGCTTCCTGCTTCTACAATAATTCTATTTTCTACACATGATGGTAAAATAGATTCTTTGTATTCTTCAGACTGTTCTCTGAATAATTCCTGACAAGGCATAGAAACGATTCTGATATTTAAGTTAGGGTCTTTTAATTGTTCTTTAGCTTTGACTGCTAAGTCTACTTCTGAACCTGATGCAATGATGATGATATCTGGCTTACTCATGCAGTCATCAATGATATAACCACCTCTTAAGGCACCTCTGTTACTGCCTACCATCTTAGGTAAGTCCTGTCTAGAAAGGATGAGAGATGTAGGTGTTTCTTTTGAACTCATTGCGACATACCAGCCGGCTTTTGTTTCAAATTCATCACATGGTCTAAATACATACATGTTAGGCATTGCACGAAGCATAGTCAACTGTTCTACTGGTTCATGTGTTGGTCCATCTTCCCCTACACCAATACTATCATGAGTAAATACATAAGTAAGTGGAAGCTTCATTAATGAAGACAAACGAGCCATAGGTTTTACATAGTCACTAAATACAAAGAATGTAGCCACATATGCCTTTAATCCACCATATAACATTAAACCATTACCTACTGCAGCCATAGCCTGTTCTCTTACACCAAAGTGGATATTACGTCCACCATAGTTGTCTGCACTGAATTCACCTTCACCTTTTAAGACTGTCTTATTAGAAGGTCCTAAGTCGGCTGAACCACCAATGAAGTTAGGGGCAAAATCCTTAATAAGGTTCATTGTTTCACCACTTGCAGCACGAGTTGCAATATTGTGATGTTTATTTGCCCAGAATAATGGATTATCCTTGAAAATTCTTGCAAAGTCAGGGTTAAAATACTGTTCCCATACAATCTTCATTTCTGGATATTCTTCAAAATATTTATCCTGCATAGAAGTCCAAGCATCATATAAATCATCTACACGTTTTTGTGTAGAAGCTAGATAATCATATACTTCTTCTGGTACATAGAATTCTTCCTGTGGAAGACCAAGTTTTTCTTTTAATGCCTTGACGTTATTCACGCCAAGTGGTGCACCATGAGTGCTTTCTGAACCTTCGTTTGGACTATCTTTACCGATAGTTGTCTTGATTTCAATGAACTTAGGTTTACCTTTAATAGTCTTTGCTTTTTCTAATGCAGCAAGTACTTCATCTAAGTTATCTCCATCTTCTACAGTTAATGTTTCAAAACCAAATGCCTTTACTCTGTCTGATACATTTTCTGTAAATGTGATGTTTGTGTTACCTTCGATAGAAATGTTGTTTGAATCATATAAGATGATGAGCTTTTCTAACTTAAGTGTACCAGCGAGTGATAATGCTTCTGAAGAAATACCTTCCATCATACATCCATCACCAGCTAATGCATAAACATAATGATCAAATAGATCATAACCTGGTTTATTAAATACAGTAGCTAAATGAGCCTGACCCATTGCCATACCAACAGCCATGCCTAAGCCCTGTCCTAAAGGACCTGTAGTGGCATCTACACCTACTGTATGTCCATATTCTGGATGTCCTGGTGTAAGTGAACCTAACTGTCTAAACTGCTTTAAATCATCCATAGTTAAGCCATAACCATATAGATGTAATAAACTATAAAGCATGCTTGAACCATGTCCTGCCGATAAAATAAAACGATCTCTGTTAACCCATTCAGGATGCTTTGCACTATGGTTTAATACCTGTGACCATAATACATGAGTGAATCCAGCAGCCCCTAAAGGAAGTCCTGGATGTCCTGAATTTGCTTTCTGAATCATATCTGCACAAAGTGCTTTAATTGTATATACTGTTTTTTGATCAATCTTGTTCATTTTTTCTGTTTTCTCCCATTCATCATTGGTAAATATTATACCTGTTCTCTTTTTGTGAATGCAAGATATTTAGTACTTCACATTCCAATTCATTGCAGCATTATATAAGAAATACAGGCCATACATTAAGCAGCCTTCATCAAAAACAGTGGCTTTGTTATGAAGACCATAAATATAACCATCCTGTTTACATCCTGCCGCCAGAGTCACAAAGAGTGAAGGTACATTGGCAGTAATATGGCCAAAGTCTTCTGAGATTGTAAGAGGTAGTTCTAACTTCTTAATATAACCACCAAATACATCTTTTTCTACATCCATAATAGATTTAAGTAATGCAGGATCATTATAGACACTTGGTGCCTGCTGTAAGATTGTAATGCCTGCCTGGGCATGATACATTGAAGCAATACTTTGTACTAATTCATTCACTCTTACCATAATATATTCCTGATCATCTGGACGATAACATCTTAGTGAACATTTCATATAGGCTTTTTCTGGAATAATATTATGGGCTTTACCTGCATTCATAATACCAATTGTAAGTACATCATCATGACTCATGCTGATTTCTTTAGGAATGATTTCCTGTAATTGCTGATAGATATGAACAGCCACACGCAGTGCATCAATACCTTTTTCCGGCATAGAACCATGTGAACTCTTACCTGTAATATTGATTTCAAAGATTGTAGACGCTGTTGTCATTGCTTTACGAATCGTACGGATTGTACCTGTCTTATCTTCTGTCGCCGGCATGACATGTAAGCCTACTGCCGCATCAACACGAGGATACTTTAATACCCCATCTTCTATCATCATCTTACAGCCAACTAGTCCTTCTTCATGGGGCTGGAAGACAATCTTGATCTGTCCTTTGAGTTTCTTTTCATTCTGTTTCAAAAGCTTGGCACACATCAACATCATAGAAGCATGCATATCATGTCCACATGCATGCATAGATCCATTAATAGACTTAAAAGGAAGATTTGTATGTTCCACAAGTGGTAATGCATCCATATCACTTCTAAGTAAAAGAATCTTCTTATCATGAGGTCCTACAAGTACTTCAATACTTCCTCCGGGATTCACAATAATATTCTCATAGCCATACATTTCAAGCAGTTTCACTATATATTCCTGTGTCTGAGGAAGAGGATGACCGACTTCTGGATGTTCATGAAAATGTCTTCTCAATCGTATTAATTCCTGTTCAATATCCTTGTTGTTTGATATCCATTTTTCTATCTTTTCCATAACTTACACCTACTTTTCCATTTCTTGAATAATACGTCTTGTATTAATAATCTTTTGTGCATATTCTTCTTTATTACGTTTCACTAATCCATAGTAAAGAAGATCAACAACATAAGTGAAGAATAACGAGAACTAATCGCTCCGATACGTAATGGCTGTTCCTGTGAAGGAATAGTTAATACATAATCTACTAACTTACCAAGCTTATTATAAGCAGATTGTGTAATTGCGACAGATGGGATGTTCATTTCCTTTGCCCATTTAGCCGCAGTGACTATACCTTTTGTTTTTCCACAATATGAAACAAAGATAGCTAAATCTTCCTGTGTCATAGCAGGTATAAAAGTCTTCTGTAAATGAATATCAGGGCAATAATTAGAAGGCTTCCCTATCCTCATAAGCTTATGTATAAAATCATCACAGACAATAGCTGAACCACCTACACCAAATAAGTAAACATGTTTCCCTTGTTCTAAAGCTTTCACAACATCTTCTAATGTAGATAATATGTTTAATCAATAGTCACAATCTGAGAATGATGTACTTTATTCATAAGTGTTGCCATATCTTCTTCTGGATGTACTAAAAAACTTTCCCCTTTTTATAATTACCCTCAAAAAAAGTATACCATGATTTTCTTTTTTATCGCATTTTTTATGCCATAATATAAAAATTATACATGTTTTAATAATTTTTTATCACTTTATAATATTTTTTTATTATCTATCAATAATTCATTTTATCATGAATATGAGGTGCTTTTTTTCGCTTATTCCGATAAATGTATATGATAATTTAACGTTATTGTGATAATTTTTTATTGACATGACCATTTTCTATTCGTATAATGCAGTCATACCAGAAAGGTAAAAAGAAAACATAAACATGATAAAGGGGGAGTGCTTATGGCAAAGGTTTTAACTGAAGTTTTTGGTATATGGTATTTAATTGGTGCCGCGTTTGTATTCTTTATGCAGGCAGGCTTCGCAATGGTTGAGGCAGGGTTCACCCGTGCTAAGAACGCTGGAAATATCATCATGAAGAACTTGATGGATTTCTGTTTAGGAACTGTTGCTTTTCTTATTGTAGGTTATAGCTTCTTATGTGGGAGCGATGTAGCTAACGGATTTATTGGCTGGGTTGGTTTTGGAAATGGTCCATTAACTAACTTTGCATCAACTGATTGGTCTAGCTTCGTATTCAACTTAGTATTCTGTGCAACTGCAGCAACTATCGTATCTGGAGCTATGGCAGAAAGAACTAAGTTCTTAAGTTATTGTATTTATTCATTCGTTATTTCTTTAGTTGTTTATCCTATTGAAGCTCATTGGGTTTGGGGACCTGATGGCTGGTTAGCAGCAATGGGATTCCATGATTTCGCTGGTAGTGCAGTTATTCACTTCGTTGGTGGTTTAACTGCTTTAATTGGGGCTAAACTTCTTGGTCCTCGTATTGGTAAGTTTAATAAAGATGGAAGCCCAAATGGTATTCCTGGTCATAGTTTAACTATTGGTGCTTTAGGTGTATTCATTCTTTGGTTTGGCTGGTATGGATTCAACGGTGCTGCTGCAAAGAATGGTACTCAGTTAGCAACTATCTTCGCAACTACTACTGTTGCACCAGCACTTGCAACATGTACTGTTATGATCTTTACTTGGTTAAAGTATGGTAAGCCTGATGTAGCTATGAGCTTAAATGGTTCTCTTGCAGGTTTAGTTGCAATTACTGCTGGATGTGATGCAGTCAATGTAATGGGTGCTTGTATTATTGGTATTTTATCTGGATTTACTGTTTGTTTCTTTACTTGGTTATTAGATTATAAATTACATATCGATGATCCAGTTGGTGCTGTCGCTGTTCATTTTGGTAATGGTTTACTTGGTACTATCTGTGTTGGATTATTTGCCTGCGGTACTGATACAATGCCTGAGGCTCAAGGTCTATTCTACGGAGGAGGCTTTAAGTTATTAGGTACTCAATTACTTGGCTTATTATGTATTGGTGTTTGGACTGCTGTATTAATGACTATTACATTCGTAGTTATTAAGCATACCGTTGGTCTTAGAGTTACTGAAGAAGAAGAAATTACTGGTCTTGATAAGCTTGAACATGGTTTAGAGAGTGCTTATGCAGGTTTCGCATTAGAAACAGAGACATATACTGGTGCTACTGCTGCAACTGTTTCAGCTCCTGAATTAAGTGTTGCAGAAGCTGTTCCTACTGTTGCAGTCAATGGGGAAGGTAAGATCAGTAAGATTGTTATTATTGCGAAAGCAGAAAAGATGGATGCTTTAAAAGTTGCTATGAATGATATTGGCGTTGCTGGTATGACAGTGACAAGAGTATCGGGCTGTGGTGTTCAAAAAGGACAGACTGCTTATTATAGAGGCGCTAAGGTTGATATCCAGTTATTGCCTAAAGTAAAGGCTGAGATTGTTGTATCTAGTATTCCTGTACAGACAGTTGTAGATGCAGCAAGAAGTGTTCTATACACTGGTCATATGGGTGATGGTAAGATCTTTATCTATAATGTAGAGAATGTCGTAAGAATCTCTTCTGGTGAACAAGGTCCTGAAGCCTTAAGCTATGAAGACTAATAAAAATGAGACTCGATTATTCGAGCCTCATTTTTTTGACGAGTAATAAACCTATAATAAGTGTAATGATATCACTGATACATTGTGCAAGAAGAATGCCCATATAGCCTAATAATGCCGTAAGGACAATCATTACAACAAAGAATATCACGCCCTGTCTTGATAAAGAGATGATCATTGCGCCTGTCGCATAACCTGCTGATTGAAAGAGTGTTGTGAGTATTAATACAACCCCTACAAAAGGTGTAGAGATAGATAAGCATCTCAACATTGTACTTCCCTGTGAGACAATTGCTTGATTCTTCATGAAACATGACATGATAGAAGGTGTAAAGAGACATAATATAAGTGTCATAACGCAGGCAAAGGATATAATGACTAAAGCATCAAAGCGTAAGACTTCTTTAAGTCTCTTTTTATTGCATGCTCCGATACAATATCCAATGAGTGGCTGTGCACCAAAGGCAAAGCCAACAAGAACCATCATAATAATCATATTGACTTTTAATGCGATTCCCATGCTGGCAATCGCATTTGATCCATAGGGACGTAAATATTGATTAGTAAGAGTGACTGCAAAAGACTGCATAATATTTGTAAGAGAAGCTGGGATACCAATAAAGATGAGACCTTTTATATGACGTGTATCACAATGGGCATCCTTTAAAGAAACACTGAGTTCTGGACATTTACGTTTAATCACATAAACTAAATATGCATCTGTAACAAAGTTAGAGAATACAGTCGCAATTGCGACACCTGTGGCTTCCATATGAAATACAAATAAGAAAATAGGATCAAGAATGATATTGATGACACAACCAAGAATTGTACCTATCATAGCATCCTGAGCATGTCCTGCACATCTGATTAGATTTGTAGGAATCATCGATAGAATTATGAAGACTCCCCCAATAGAAATCACATGATAATACTGTAAAACATAAGGTCTTGTAGATGCTTCTGTTCCAAGTAATGAAAGAATAGAATTCTTAAATAGAATCATGATTAAAGAGGTAAGAAGAGAGACCCCGATAGCATAATAAAAGCATACTGCACTGACTCTTTTTGCTTCTTTAATTTCTTTATTCCCAAATAGACGAGAGATTACTGAACTGCCTCCTAGTCTAAATATATCTCCTAAAGCAATCATTAATGTAAATAGAGGTGCACATAATGAGACACCTGCAACAAGATTTGTATTTTGTGTTTGTGATACAAAGAATGTATCGACTAAGTTATAGACTAAAGTGACCATCATAGAAAGAACTACTGGTAAAGCAATCTTAAAGTAAGCTTTCTTGACAGGCATTGTTTCAAATAATTCATTCATTGTATTAACCTCCTGCCCTATCTTATCAGTTTTGTTTGAGATTTATTGTGTCATATGTCACAATAGAGATGTGAAAGAGATAAAAGATAAACTGTTAATAGAGAAATATAGTGACTCTATATCTTCTTATGTTCATTTAGATAATGTAGGTCTTCAGATGTTTGAGTTTGAGAAAGGAGAGTTAATGATTCAGCCTTCTTTTCCTTTTCATTCTATTTATTTTTTAGTGAAAGGAAGCGTAAATGTTTATTCAATTCAGGCAGATGGTAGACAGTTTGTGACAGGTGTAAAGAAAGAAATACCTATTCTTGGAGATATTGAGTTTGTCACAAAAAAGAAGCCTCACTTATTTGTAGAGGCTTTAGAGAATGTAGTGGTATTAAGTATTGATACACTAAGATATGAGAAAGAGTTGAATGAAGATGTGTTGTTTCTTCATTCAGTCATTCATTCCTGCGTAGATATTATTCAATCTGTGCAGTATGATCAAAACTTTATGAGACTGGAAGAGAAAGTAGTCGCATATATGAAGTATCAGTGTGATGATCATATATTAAGAAGAATAGAAAAAACATCAGAAATACTTCACTGTAGTAGAAGACAACTACAGAGAGTGCTTCATGAATTAGTGGAGAAAGATATACTTATTAAATTAAGTAAAGGTGTTTATTGTTTCAAAAAATGATGGATTGATACTGTTTAGGTTATGGTTTATGTATAATAAGAAATATATAAAGGAGACAGATATGGGTAAAATAATATTTCTAGATGTAGATGGTACATTAATTGATTATGAAGCAAAATTACCTGCTTCAGCAGCTAAGGCAGTAGACATGGCACGAGCAAATGGACATAAGGTATATATTTGTACAGGATGTTCTAAGGCTGAAGTACTACAGCGTAATTTATGTGATTTAGATGGTATGATTGGTGGTAATGGTGCTTATGTAGAAGACCACGATGAAGTTGTAATGCATCAAGGATTGTCAAAGGAAGATGTAAAACATATTGTAGATTGGTGTAATGAGAGACACTTAGGATTCTATCTAGAAGCTAATAGCGGTATGTACTGCAATGACTATATGTTAGAGCAGGGGCCTGAAACAATGGTTAAGTATGCTCAGGGTAAAGGAGCCGACCTAGAGAAAGCAAAGGAATCTTCTAAAGCATTCATGGATGGATTTATTCATTTACAAGGTGAAGATTTATATAGAGATGATGTAAATAAGATTAGCTTTATCTTAAGCTCTTATCAGGATCATTTAGATTCTAAGGTGGAATTCCCTGACCTTATTGCGAATACATGGGGTGGTAAGGGTGAAGTAGCCTTATATGGTGATTTAGGACCTACTGGTATTACTAAGAGACATGCCATTGAAGTATTAATGGAACATCTTGGTGCTGACTTTAAGGATACTATTTCTTTTGGCGATGCAAAGATTGATTTATCAATGTTTGAATGTTGTGCTTATAATGTCGCTATGGGTAATGGTGGTCCAGAAATTAAAGAAGCAGCAGATTATATTACGACTGATGTCAATGATGATGGACTTTATAATGCATTTAAGCATTTAGGACTAATTTAAAAGCCGTTGTGAGTGTAATGCTCACAACGGCTTTTTTTGCAATATTTAATAAATCAAAAGAAAACTAACTTAAAATTCAGGAAATCCCAAGTTATTTTAAATTACCGAAACATGTTCAATATGCCTAAATCGAATTATAGGTAAAATTTATTAAGACATGAGCCATATTATAATACGCACCATCCATACACACCAAAGCAATGATAGTACTATCCCAAAAACACTCTTTATTGAATTCCATGTAGTATGAGAACTATCATTTCCAAATAGATCATAAATGTTCCCTACGACAAAGAATATACCTATCAATAAAGAAAGACCAAACATTGAAACTATCGCAATCCCTAGAATAGTATTTATAAGACCTCCCCATACCTCCCAGGCACCATACAGAATTAGTCCTATACCTGCAATTACCCAAGCAGGGATTATTATCCACCAAATAAGATACATATCACATCGCCTCCTTTTAAATATACCTAACGAAAGTAAATAAATGATATCATGAATTATTTAGCAAATTATTTAAACGTCATTTTTAGTTGGTATGTGACTCTTTTAACATCGCAATTAGTTCACTTTAATGCCTACAATAAAATAGTTTAATTTTCTCTCTTGTTTTGACTTCGGTTAATTGGAAGTTCTTGATCATCAAATAATTTAAACCTATCTTATTCATCCCCATATGCATGAATCCCGTTATCTAGTAAATTAAAAATAAGTGTTGGTAATACTAAAACATCTAAATAGAAATAATATGAGCGCAGTAAAGGGCAGTCATTTCTGACTGCCCTTTAAAAGTGGAACCCCCCAAACATTTAAAGCAAGTTTTCTATTGCCACACCTTAAAAATTAAAGGTTCAACTTATACTAGTCATCCCTCTTAATTCTATTTTCACTGCCACATCCAGATTATCATACCAAATATACACACACATATTTATGCTTTGGAAACTCTATTGCATACTATAAACAATTATTTGTAATGGAAACAACCATTTCTTTTGCTTGGATCATTGTATCCGCCATATGAACCACGACAATAAACTCTACCATAACTGTCTGTATCATTCCAATCAGCATATACACAATCACAACAATTTCCTTTAAATGTTCCTTCTGGAATTTGAATAACTTGATTAATCTTCTTTTCTTTCTTCATATTCTTATCTCCTTAATATAACTTCTAAATTCTATAAAGTTTCCACACATTCGACTGAATCTTGCACAATATTTAGTTCTGATCCATTCATAGAACAGCAATATGATATGATTTCTTTTTCTGGCAAAACAACAATCGGGAAATATAGTAACTTCTTTGATTTAGGCATTGCATGCAATATACTTTTAATATAGGTGATATCACCTTCAGATAAGGTAGAAACACTATGAAAATGTGTATGAAACAACCCATAAAATTCAATATCCTTCTCTGCCCATTCAAGAAGTATAGAATTCAACCTTTTTACATTTGGCGTATAATGACAATGCCTAAATTCATCTTGCCTGCCCTCATCAAATACTACAGATGTAATCGTGTTATTATTACCTCCTAGCATACCTCCTGACTCGGGCATATGTTCAGGAACATTGTTTATTATTTCCTCATATATTGACTTAAGAATTCTCATTACAATATACTCCCTTCCAAATATTTCTTATTTTGGGTTCTCTAGATATTGTGGATAATTACAACGAGCATTGTTCATTACATCTAGAATAAATTCGCTACCTCCTGGAATTCCATTATCAACCAAATGATTAAGAAGTTTTAGTGCATCAGCACTTTCTTTAGGTGCATTATCAACATGTAAATAGGCACAAGATAACCAAAAAACAACATCATCCAATGTATATCCATTTTGATTAGTCGTCATAATCATATTAGCTAATTCTATTTGTGATTTTGCATGTCCTTGTTTAGCTGCCATTTCAAAATACTGCACTGCTTTTTTGTCTCTTCCGAGTAATCCTATTTCTCCTGCTCTATAAAGAAATCCTAACATATACTGTCCAAAAGCAGATCCATTGTCAGCTCCGATTTTTAAATATTTGACTCCTGTTTTTTTATCCTTAGGGATACCATACCCAAATAATAAATGTATTGCAGTTTGAACATGAGCTTCTATATGACCATGATCTGCTGCCATCTTATAATATTTATATGCAAGTTTATCACTCTTCTCAACGTGCATTCCTCCATTATAGCAATTAGCAACCATCACCATAGCATTCACATCACCACTCTCAGCTTGCGCAACTAATGCTTTAAAATTTTGATCCATAACTAACTCCTTTCTCGCTTCTATTATTTATATCAGTACATATTAGACTTATACTTCCATATCGATTGTGGAGCGCTTTCTTTTTGCTCTTTATTATATTATTAACACCTTTTCTACAGTATCTTTATTTAAATGCAATAAGTTATTTTTAAAATTCATTTAATGTTCTATAAACTATTGATAGTAAAAGAAGCCGTTGTGAGTTTAATGCACACAACGGCTTTTTTAATATCTTCTTTTGTATCTGTAGAGAATTTAAAAGGTATTTTCTTATCTATTTTATATGTTGTACTGTATTCACGTAAATCATTATTCTTGTCATATGTCTTAATCTGAATGTTGATATATTGTTCTTTAAACTTATATGACTTGATATGAAGACATAGACTGTAATAGTCACCTACCATACGTGATCTATTTGTTGTACAGGTAATGCCATAGGGTACATCTATTTCTACAGGAATAGATGTTTCAAAGCGATGATAAGCAAAATAAAGAGCAATAACTGCAATAATAGAAAGACCTATTATAAACTTCTTCTTTTTCATATCAACGCCTCCCCTCCTTTAAATTCTAACAAATTAGAACATCGAGTACTAGAGGAAGTTCTCTAATTAAATAAAACCTTATCTATAGCCTTTTTCCTTAGCTACAGTTGTAAGTAAATTAATATTTTCACGCTCATAGTTATTTAACATGCTATCGTTCCATGTAGACTGATTTATATCTGGATTAGAGTGATACCAGCTTTTATCTTCAAAGTATTCTTTCAAATCTTCTGTTTGATATGTATAACCATGTCTTGCATAAATTTCATTAATAGCAAGTCTATTTTCTTCTTGTGATAAATCTTCTACATCACTTCTAGTGAGATATTCTGAATCACTTGTTGGAAGGATATAATCTTCATCTTCGTATTCATCATAGTCATCATCATAATCTTCATCGTCATCATAACTATCAGAAATATAATCATTATATATATCTGTGGCTTCCTCATACGCAAAACATCCCCATTTTGAAGGAGTTATATCACTATATTTATATGTTTTGTCTGGTGTTTCATAACGACAAAGTACACCATCATCATAATAACATAATTTATACCAATCATCTGAGTTATCAGGATCATAAATATATGCATACTTTAAACTTCCATTAGCAATGTAGTAATTTCTATTATATTTTTGATCTTTTTCATCAGATTGGATAAGAATAATACTATTTGAATATACTTTAATATTGCTATTAATAGACTTACAATTACTTGATTTTTGATGATTCATTATATAAATAATAGATGATGAAAATGAAGTTTTACCTAACGAATCATATCTATCCGTATCACCAGTTTTTTCTATATAAGGTTTCCAAAAAGATTTATATTTATCATAAGAATAATAAAGAGGATAATCCTCATCTTTCGCTGAACTTTTCAATATTTCAACGTCCTTATCTTTATCTGTTCCAAAAGCATAACTTGATTTCTTATTCTTAACAAAAAGAGCACCACCAATAATTGCAGCCACTACTAAAGCAATCGCAATCGCTTTTTTATTTGGTTTCTTCGTATTTTTTACAGGTTCTTTCTTAGGAATAACAGGAGTTGCATCTTGCACTAACTTATATCCACAATATCCACAGAACTTCCCATTATCTTCTATCTCTTTACCACAATTCGGACATATCATAACATATTCCTCCCCTATTCTAAGAAGTCTATAGTTCTAGACTTCTCTAACTTTTCAAAATTCTTTTTATTAGGCAAATGAAATAGATGTATATTTCCGTTTGCCTTATCAATTTCTATCGCATTAATACCAAACTTTCTTTTGCCTTCAATACCCCCACTAAATATCCATGAGTCTTCAGTTTCTTTACAATCAAGAATTACTTCATTACTTTTTGCAAAATAATCTTTTGCATGAGTGATTGCATCTACAAAATCTATCATATCTACACCTCTTCTACACAATCAAAGATAGCTCTATTTGGTTTTAAGTTATCTATTCGACATATACTTGTTTCATTTGATTCTACTGTTTTAAAGAAAGAATCTTCGAGAATTTCATTATTCTGTGGATCTACAAAGATTGTTTTACCTGCTCTTTGTTCAGCCACAATAAGATGGCTATCATCCGAACCTTTAAAGCCTATAGAAATTTCAGCACGTGATCCATCTCCCCATGATTTCATATATTGTTTGATATCTTTCAAACCACTACCTGAGCACTTAATTTCTTGTGGATTATCCCACATACTTAGATATTCATACTGATAGATATCATCATCACAAGGTAAAGGCTTTGCAGTGACATTGTATCCTCTTTTTCTCATTTCATATGCAGGTACACATCTCTGACAATTACCTTCGAATTCTTTACCCTTGCCATAATTTGGATTTGCTTGACTCAATATATCTGCCTGAGACACATTACTATCTAAACGAGGTAATCTATCAATAGCTTGATCAAGATTAAATGCTGGAATCTTAAAATCAGGATATGCTTTTTGATGTAATTCTCTCCATTTTGGATCTTGAGAATAATTATCTCCATGAAGATAATCTTCTTTTCCGTAATTCTTTGAAGCCATATACTCATTCAATTCAGTTTTCGCATTTTCAATGCTTAATTGTTTAGAAGCATCTTCAAGATAATCATCAAATTTCTCACCATTCACTTCTTGTAATTGCTTTAATCTCAATAAGTAATCAGTAAGCTGATTATCTTCTTCAACAACTACCTCTAAACTAGAAGTAACATCTTCACCGATTGCTTCTAAACCCTTAAGCTGAGAATAATCAGATTCTCTATCTTTCTTTTCCTCAAGAATTGAGTCGATTAAGTTTTCTATCTTTTCATTTGTCTGTGCTTTCTTTTCTTGTATAGCTTCAATATCTTTTTCAGTAACAGCCTTGTTTTCTTTAAGAATATTTGCAACAACCGTGTCAGCACTTAAATTCTCAATAGAAGATTCTATATGATTTAGAATACTGTTTTTTTCATTGAGTTCTTTACTTTGTTGCTCAATTTCTCTTCCACAATTTTCAATATCTACTTCATAGTCTCTCATAATAATTCCTTACATATACTCAGAAGCTATTTTTTCCCATTCTTCACGGTCTTTATGGCTCTCATTTGTAAATTCATAATAGTCATGAGAAATTTCACCTGTTGTCTTATTCTTTACAGCTACATGAATCATAACTGCTTCAGGTCTACTTGTTATACTGTGAAAATTTTCTACTTCATAATAAACAATGTTATTAGGATCAGAGGCTAATTTCTTAACATTCAATTCTACACGAAGCATATCTCTCTGGTTAACATTACAATTTTGTGCATCAAGGTTAACATCAGAAGTAACTCCACCAAGAATATAAGCAATAAGATGTCCACCTTGATCATCAGGACGGCGATCTTCACCACCTGCTTGAACTTGTGCCTTTGCATCTCGTTTACTCTGTGGACCTACTTTCACAATTCCAAATGCCTTTTTACCTGTAGGCGTTTCAATATATGTATAATTTCCAGGTTCTGCATCAAAATTAATACTATTAGAGCTTTTTAATACATCTTCATCATTACGACTATAATCTTGTTTTTCACTACTGCTGCTATTGGTTTCTCCAAGACCCATTTTCTCTCTTAACTCTTTTTCAAGAGTTTGATTATAATCCAAAAGATCGCTTAGTGTTTCAAGACACTTTTCATAGAATTCATTTTTTTCATCAAGCACTGCTATAGCATCAGACACATCTTCACCTATTGACTCTAAGCCTTCTAACTGACCATAACTCTGTCCATCACTTGCCTGTTCTTCTTTAATTGTAGAAATTATGTCAGTAATGCGATTCACAAGTTCATTGTTCTTTTCTTGAACTTCAGCTAGTTCCTCTTCTTTTAATTCTCTATTTTCCTGTAGTGATTCAACTACAGCCTGATCAGAACTTAGCTTTTGAATTGAAGATTCAATTTGTTTCAATGATTTTTGTGTTTCATCTTGTTCTCGCTTATTCTCTTTTAAGTCAGAAGATACATCTTCTATTTGTGATTCAATGTTATCCATTTATTTTATTCTTTAATTCCTTAATTTTATTTTTACCTTGCTCTATAGCTGCTGATCTGCTTTCTACAACCTGCATCGCTTCTGAAACATCTTCACCAATACTAGTTAAGGAATTTAATTCTGTTTTTGATGTATTATTTTCTTGCTCCATATTTTCATAATCAGACTCTAACTCATCTAAATCTGATTCTAGATTCTGCAACTTATCTTTAGCAGCTTCTACATCCTGTTCTCTACTTTCCTTGTTACCTTCTAATTTCTCTTTAACTTCATTATCCTCGATATTATTTATAGCTTCTTCAATTTTAGCTAGCTTATTTTGCGCTTCTTCCAACTCTTGTTTACTTTCATCAATTTCTTCAGCCTTACTCTCTAAATCATTCTCAACTGTTTCAAGGTTTTCTAAACTTGCCATCTTAATCTCCTTTCTTTTTTAGTGATTGTAAATACTTATCATAACTTTCATAATCATGATAACTTTCCAAGTATTCGGTAAGCTTTAAAGCACAATCATCGCATTTATGACATTGTGCTATCTGTTTCTTTGCAAATTCCTGGAAATGGATAAATGCACAATATCCAAATTCATCTCCTACTTCACCAAACTTTTCTTTTAAACGTGCATATTCTGGAATAACAAATGTCTTATATAACTGACAAATTCCAAGTCTTGCACGTAATGATTCACGTAGTTTACTATCATTCGCAAATTTTAATTCATAAAGATCTACATTATTTTCAAATGTTTTTCTTGTAAATGCTTCTACTTGATCTCTTACTCTTCTATTACAAGTTTTACAGCACTTATTACATAATTCATATGGCTTATAAAGTTCAGGATGATTCATTTCATAGTCCTGCATCATAACCTTTAATTCAGAATCTAGTGGTGGTTCTTCAACTTGATGGAATTCTTTAAAGTTCAGCATTCTTACAAGTCTTACATGATCTTCACCTTCATGATAAATATAGGCATGACCTGATTTGAAATGTACAACCTGTTTCATTTGTATTTCATCCAAGTCCATTGTATTACCAATAACTTCTCTATCATCTTTTGCAGTCATACGCATTAATACTTTAACGTTTGTTTGTTTAACAGCCTGTGCTGCAATTGCGGTAGGAAGCTGATCAGCAATCAAAATGCCTTCTCCTAATGCTCTCATTTCAGCAAGCATATTTACAAATATTTCAATAGTATGTGCTTTAGGGTCTGCTCTGTTTTCACTGCCATTACCAGTAGAAGCAATTAAGTTATGCGCTTCCTCTACTAAAAGCATATGTTTTAGTTTACTTCCTGATCTTCTTTCTACCTTACAGTATTCATATACATAAGTAAGAAGGAACATCATCATAAGTGATTTTTCACTACCATTTAAACTATCTAATTCAAGAACAACTGGACCATTCATTAAATCTTCCATTGGAATAGATTTCTTAGTATCCAGCATTTTTCCTTTAGAACCATGTCTTAATGAATTTAATCTTTCAAGCAATGATGCCTGGAAGTCACTCTTCATTTTTGCATCAAATCCAGAATGAGAAACAATATATTCAGCACTTTCACATAAATCTGATAATGTTGGTGTTTCCAATCCTGGTTCTCCACCCACACTACCGTCATACCAGCCTTTAAGCTGATATGTACGCTTAATAGCCTGTTCTAGGAAGATTGGTAATGGATCAAATAAATCAAATGCGCCAATAAAACATGATTGTAAGCTTGAAATATGTCTTTCTAGTTTAATACCTGGTAAGACTTCCATAGGGTTAAATCTAAATGGACTAACTCCTTCATCCCCTAATGTAAATACTTTAATATCTGTCATTTCTTTTAATGTCTTTAAAGCACGATATTCTGTTTTTGCAGGTTCAAGAACAATAAAAGGTATATGATGATCCCATAACTGATAAAGGATATTAAACATGGCAGTTGTTTTACCACTACCAGGAACACCTACAATAAGTCCATGCTTTGCGAACTGCTGTACATCAAAAGATGCAGGTAAATCCACACCACTTGAATCATCAAGATAGTTACCTAATCTAATTTCATTTTTAATTGCTTTTCTAGTAGAAAAATCTCTTAATCCTGTATCTAATCTAAGACCTGGAAATCCTGTCTGCTTTGGGATAGGAATTCTAAAATAGTTACTAATTTCTTCTAATGAACAAAGTCTATTGAATCTCTGTGCACGATAAGGTGCTGTATCTCTATTCGCAATCCAGTAAGGTGTTGGTTGAATACTTACATTAAGATATTCATAATCATTGAGCATAGTATCAAAGATCTTAACACCTTTTTTAAAGATTCTTACTTGACCTTCATTCTTAACAGAATTAGACAATAATGAATGTGAAATCATTGCCGCATTGTCTTCAGAAAATACTCTTATAGAACTTAAAAATAAACGACTTACTTCGTATTGTTTATTCATCTTGTCATAATTATCTGAAGGAACACGCATGATAGGGACTGGTTCACCTGACCAAAGAACATCTCTTGTTTGAGGTCTATATAGTTTTTGCCCATTCATGACTTCTTTCATGCGTTTTAGATTAATACTGATCCAATCTCTTTCATCTTCTAAATAATATGTAGGAGTAATACAGATATCAACAACTGCACGTTTGTCATAATGCATTAAAGCGTCACAAAGTGTTTCTACATTATTGTCTGTTGCCTGCCATGTAGAGACTGAATAAAACTTCTCTCTATAATCATCAAGATAGATTTTCTGATCATCTTCAACAACATAAGGAACTTCACCGCAGTATTCTTGTTCATGCTTTAAAACTTCTGCACATTCATTCGCAAAAGAAGCATCCAATACTTCAGAACCTTTTAAATCTTCATGTTCTATATAAGAGAATGTATATTCTTTAGGTAACATAGACATAAATAGATTTCTTTTTTCTTCAGATTCTTCAGAAGAAAGAATATCTAAACCACTGTATCTGAAAATAATATAAACATTGATTTCTAAATCCTTCTTGAATAATCTTAAGGAAATTGACCAATCTGATCCAAGATTATGAAATTGTCTAAGCATCAACATCTGCTTCTTAGCTTCTTCTATTACTTTTTCAGCTGTTTTTTCTGCGAGATAAGAGAATCTTAAATCAGAAAAATCTGGAACACCTTGTAATTTAAATATAAAATACTTAATATTTTTTTCTTTATAACAAGAGGTAAATTCTGTTCTACTTACCTCATTCCAATCGAGTATATTTGCCATAGTTATCTATCCTAACGATATTCGTTTCTTCTTCTAGATACTAACTGTTCCAAATCATTTAAGTCATTCTTCTCTACTTCAGAACTAACTACTTTACCTTTAATTAATTCAGCTGAAACCTGTTTAACAGTGTCATATACAGCATCAAATATTCTACTTAACTGACCATTAGAATCTTCCTGGAAAGAACACATAAGTGATTTTCTTTCCCATTCATCCCAAATTCTATTCCATTCTTTAATATCTTTATCAACTTGTTTATTGTGTTCAATAGCTGAAGCTCTGCTCATATTGAGGTTAATGCCATAGCCTATTAAACATATTCCAACAATAAGACAAACTAACAATAATCCAGATATTTCAGCGCCAACTGCCATCCCGATTACAATTGCAACAACTCCATATAAAATTAGAGATAGACCATTATTTGGAGGTAAATCCACTTTAGTTCCTGGTACTTTTGTAAGATGTGGAGGAGTGATAAAAATATTCTCTTCTACGAATGTAAACTTACCAATCTTATTAAAACTTAATAAACAGCTATAGGGATTCACAACATTCTTATCTAGTGAATGAATCACATAACGTGATTGATATTCATCCATTCTATCCCAGACAACATCTTCTTTCGAAATCTGTACAGGTACCATATTTTCATTAAGTTTTGCCTGTACAGCACTTATAAACTGATTTTCTTCAAGAGTTAATTCAATTTCATTATAAAAATGTTCTTTCTTAGAATCCTTTTTTAACCAAGTCCATAAAGGTGTTAAACCAACACTTACCTCAATGTTCTCACCATCATACTTCTTATATTTCTCTTTTTCTTTTTGCTGCTTTTCTTTAAGACTCTTATTCACTTTATTTGCAACATCTTTTGCACCTTCATATGCAGTGCTTGTAAATTCATTAATAGATTCTTTTGCAGCAGAATAATCAATACTATCAATTTTAGATTTCAAGTAATCACTATTCACTTTAGCCTTTGAAGCAATTGTTTGTTTCTCTTCAAATTTTTCTCCACAATTAGTACAGAATAACTGGTCATCCTTTAATTCCTGACCACAATTTGGACAAATTTTAGACATTATTATTTCCTCTTCTTTCTGAATATATTTGACTTAATTTTAACACTCCCCTACTTTGTCATTTCTTTATGTGTCATAAGAAGACTATAGAGTTCATATCTAACAAAACATAAAACCACTTAGCCTGGTTTTATGTTTCACTATCCTTTATTACAACTGTACGATTTAGTTTCGCCACCTCTTCATTAAATCCCTGCTCATTCCATTCATCTTGATGGTAGATGCTTTTATAACTAAATGAACAGATTTTATTAATCTTAGTGGGATCAACCCCTTTTTCTAATAAACCGTTCTTAACGGTTAAAGCACGCTCGTACCCAAGCTTCTGTAGTCTTTCATCAGATGTGGTCTTGTCGAAGGCTGTCGTACCATAGATATTTACTGCACCAGTATAGTTACTCAAAAAAGAGACAACACTATTCAACTTCTCTGGATTTAACAAATTGGATGAATTCTTTTGAAATTCCAGTCCAGTTAGGCAATACTTACTTTTAATGTCGTTATAACTATTACTTACCATTGAAACTGCGTTGTAATCTGTATCTTGGCCTACTTTACTAACTTTAGGAGCTTTATAAGCTTTATTACTAATTGGATTGCTGTCGACGAAATGAATCTTGTCTTTATTCATACCTGATTCAACAAGAAGCTTTGTTAAGAATTCCTTCTCCTTATGAATAGATGTTGTTGAAAGTTTCTGGTATGAGGCAACCTGACCAACTGAATATAAATAGATATTATTTATATTTTGAAGGTTTGGTAATCCATGTACTTCCTTTAAATTGCTCACTGTCTTGTTGATATCAAGGTTGCTTAAGGAACCAAGGGTAGTCATGTTTAATAGTCCTTTTGTAGATAAGCCTGATACGAAGCAGAGAATGTTATTATTTGATTTAGAACTGAAACTTTTAGATGCACAATTCAAACTTTCAATCAGATCGATTTCTGCTGATTTAGGTTTCACATTGTTCAAAACCTCAATCATATCTGAGCTATATTTCTCCAAATATGCCTTCTTCTGTGTAGATGTTGTATGTGATCTAAGAGCATCGATCTGTTCTGTCTTTACAACATATGGATTACCATCACTATTAATAATAGATAACTGACCACCCTGTGTATAAGTCTTATTTAGATAAGGTTTTGCTAGAGTGTAGTCATGAAGCAAGGAACAAGAGTTGTTCCCTGCAATGACAGATAAATTGTAATGATCTACTTTCTTTGATGAACACCCACATAAGAAAAGACTAATTATTAATAGGCTGATTGTTAATGTTTTTAATTTCTTCATGGTTGATATCTCCTTTGTCAATTACTTTAGATTCTTCAGTTAAATAGTCAGTACCTTCCTGTGAATTGATCTTCTTCGCTATTTCGAATTGTGAATGATTTTTTAAGAAGTTTGTGTTAGTCAATACAAGATCTTCTAATATAGAAACTTCTTCTTCATTAAAGGCAGATAAATCAATATTTTGAGTTCTCTGTAACTCATAGAGTTGTAGTTTTAATTCATTTGCACGCTCACTAAGATCTACATTATCCATCTGTAAGGTATTCATTAAAGCTTCATTTTTTTCCTGTTTTGTCTTTAAACTCAACACTAAACTTAGAATAGATGTTAATAAAGGCACAAAGATTAAAGCGATATTACCTAAGATCAACTTAGTATCCATATCTTCTCCTAGGATAATTGCGACTTTCAACAACACATAGGACAAATACGATCCTAGAAAGATTGCGAGATCAAGTGTCGCTCTACGATTAGTAAATATTTCATCAAATTCATTAACCTGACAACCCATATGATAGACAGACACATCTAAACCAATCGCAAAGATACCACTTGAGAGATAGAGGAATAGCGGATTTGCAGTGAAGAAGATCTGCTCAAGAGCATTTTCCACCACATAAAAGTCAGCAAATGTAAGAATTAAAATAATAATTCCAGAGACTACAGGATTATCCAACAAGTTCTTCTTGTGGATCTGCTGGTACTCTTTCTTGTAAAGCTTCTTGTTCATGTTCTTCATAATCTTCAAGTTCCTTTCCTAGGTTCATGATTTTTACTTCATTAGATTTGATATGAGCTTCAACCAAGTCTAACTCCTGTTCGAGATTCTTAATTTCAGCCGCTTTTTTAATATTAATCATTTCAATCAATAGATCATGGTTTAACTTATCACGATCTAAATAGTTTAGAACGAACTCCTGATCGATATTAAGAGTCTTATAGAACAACTCAAAGTTCTCTTCATCGATGTGTGAGAAGTCATGTAAGCACTGATTAATAGTACTAAGACTTCCTGCATTGCTGGAATCTATGACAGAGAAGATTCCATTGTATGAAGCAGGAACTACGTCTGTCAAATCATTTTCAAACTTAAGTAGTTTAACTCTTTCATCTTTATATTTTGATAACTTCTTCTTTCTATTAAAGAATCCCTTAAACAGTTTCATTGTCACTCACTCCCTTCATTACTTTCTCTAATAAGTCATCTTCTACTTTCTTATAATTGATAACTCTTTCGTCAGTACGATAATTAAGGCGAGGAATTTCAACATCAGATTTCTTTGAACCTAAGTTCATTCCTTTACCATAATGAGTCAAGTAAACCTGAAGGCTATTCTCAGCTCTATCTAATTCGTCGTAGAGTTTATTTCTCTTCTTTAAATAATCATTTTTTAAATCTAGAAGTTCGAGAGAGAGAGCATGATTCTTTCTTTTTACATTCATTACCTCTCTTTTACCTCTTAATGATGATGGATCAATACCACTTAACTCCATATAGTTCATGTTCATCTTATAAAGCAATTTCTCAGCTTCTTTTGAGAACTGCCCTAAGTTTTGATGTAATACCTTCATCATTTCATTTAGATAAGCGTTGTAGTCATCCATCTTCTTGCTGAAATAGACAATCTTATCATTTTCGTAATGTTCAAGATGGAGCTTAGAATCAACAGCGCCATACATTGTGATAAAAAATCTTGGGTACAATGTACCTTTAACTCTCTTCATATCTTATTCCTCCTTTTCATTTAATAATGTAATGGAAAGAGTTATTCCCACTTTTTTTAAATCTTTTATTTCTCCTTTCTTCACTTAACAATGTATGCCAAGAAATAATTCCCACTTTCTACGAAAATTAATTTAAAATATAGCGTAGACTTTTAATCCATTTTTGCTATGCATTGATATAATTAATCGTGGATACAAAGTGTTCTTCACACGTTTTATCATATATTTATCCTCCTCTCACTCTATAACTTATTGAGCATAGAAAATCCCTATTTTTTACATTATTTTTTAGTAATCCATATCATATTCACAGCATTCATCTGCATACATTCTTTCATCTTCAGACATTCCTTCATTCTGACTTTCATCTATCTCACTACAATTTTCATATACTTCTTCATTCCATGATTGTCGCAATTCATGACTCTCATTTTGAAAAGAAACGTGTTCATTAATTTGTTCACCTGTCATTTCATTTGTGACAGAATAATTAATCATAGTAGCCTGTGGCCTTTCACCTACAGGTGTATAGTTTGCCACACTATAGAAGACACTATTATTTGAATCCTGGGCATAGGAAGCCACTTCTCTTTCTATATGTCTTTGATCTATTTGATTCACATTTTTATTTTGTGGATCTATATTTTCAAGACCTGAACTTCCTTGCAAAGAATGCGCAATTAGATGTCCGCCATGGTCATTCTCCTGGCGATATTCACCTCCTGCAATCTTTTGATTATAAGTGTTTCTAGGCTCTACAGCCCCTACTTCTTCCACATACCCATAGGCAATCTTACCTAATGGTGTATTTTCATATGTAAATTTATTCATAGAATACTCCTTACTAAAATATATAAACCAACGAGAATAATAATACATGGCATAAAGGCGCTACATATCTGTATCAATGTTGGCATACCATCAAGTATCCATGCCCCTAAGCCAGGTATGAAATAACACAGTGCTACAAGTAATATTAAGTACTTCATAAGTAATCCCTCCTCATGAAATAAGGTATAAATAATTTAATAGATGGCTGATGGTTAATTAAACAGAATGCTTCAAAAGGTCGCAGCTTAAGTAAATCATTCATAGATACTCTAGGTAGATGACCTACTGTATCTCTATAACCACTCAACTGACTCATGTATGTCAGAGTATTATAATTAGTTGTCTGGAAACTGATAATATTCTGACAACAGTCCATAATAGTCTGTGCTACAGACTTACTATAACCAATCTCTAATTGATCCATGGATTGAATCAATAAAGTAAACTGGATATTTCTAGAACGTGCTGTACTAATATATCTTTCAAAGCTAGGTAATCTAAAATGAGCAAACTCATCAATAATAAAATGAAATGGAATATCTAACTGCCCGGTTTGATCACATGAATGATATAAAACATGAATAAGTTCTGTAAGGACTAAAGAAACAAGGCCATCATACTGTTCAGAATACTCTGGGTATTTTAAATATATAATTGTCTTCTCTTTAGGTATTTTTCTTATATCAAAGCTTGTCGTTCTTGTGATTCTCTTTATTTTAGAGTTTGTAAGAATAGAAGAGATAGTCGCAAAGGCCGTCATTAATATAGATGCTGTTGTTTTCTCACTATTTGTAAAGACACCATTTAATAATGAACTTGCCATAGGTGTACTACGACCTAATCCTAGAAACTCTATACGTGCAGAACTTTCTACACATAGATGTGATAATGCTTCTAAGTTTATTTTCTTACTTTTTGTTTCTAACAAGTAGTAAATAATGCCCTTTATATAGGTAGTAGAACTGATTGTCCAGAAAGGATCCTCAGATCCTTTCACTGGTTTATTTAATGCTTCACTAATTAATGAAATCAATTCACCACATAACACAGACTCATTCTCTTGATAGTAGTCCTTCACTAAATCTAAGCAGTTAAATGAATTTCCTTTATAATTCAAGTAATCAAGCAGGATAATATTGTATCCTTGAGACTTAGCGAGATCATATGTACTCTTATAGATTTCTTCTTTACTATTATCATTCACAAAAAGACTATGTCCTAGTTTTAAAGCATCTATTGTTTCATTAATCGCAATACAGCTTGTTTTACCGCTACCCGGTTCCCCAAGTACGATTGTATTTTTAATATCAGTTTTCATAGGTTTCCTCTAATTTTTTAACTCTTTTATAAGAATTTGGTTCATAACGATTGAGATAATGAATGAGACCATAACGATTGTTTTCATCCATTGTGATAGCATATTCATCTGCTTCATAATCTCTTATAGTCATATAAGAGTTTAAGAAAAGATGATCAAGTCCTAGTAATAAGTTCTGCATAGACTTCATCAGCCATCTTAAGAACTTTACAAAGAGTGATCCTGTAAAGTAAGTAGTAAATGAGAATGACCCAAGGATGAGTAAGATAATCATCATAAAGAATAAGAATGCAAGAATGCCTGAATAGAATAATAAGACAAAGAATATGAGTGCAAGGATATTGAATGATACAACTTGTCTAAAGAGGATATCACAATTATAAATATGACCACATTCATGTGAAATACAGGCACGTAAAGCATCTTCATCATGTAAGTTCAACATCCCTTTTGTGACTACAATAGTATGGAGGCCATAATGTGTTACTTCTATTGCATCATCTTCTAAGTAATAGAATTGAATATCTGGATGAGGAAGTTGAATATCTTCTACTACCTGTCTATAAAACATGGAATAGCTATTGACAGGCATTTGATCTAAGCGTATGGCTTGATTTAAAGAGATAGTAATACGTTCTTGTCCGTATCCTATAAAGATAAATAGGAGACTTATAAGGATACATAGTAGTAGTGGTGCATCAAATAATGTATTAAGAAAATACCAGTCTCCAAATAATAGGAGTACAGCAAGTGTAAGATTTGTTTTCATAGTGTGAGTCCTTTCTTTATAACTAATTCCTGAAAAAGAGGATGTATGTTTTCCTCTCTTTCAGGTTGGAGTGTTTTTTATGAAATGAGATTTGTATTTTTTAGCAATAATTGTAACTTGTTAGACCAGACAAATAAACGAAGTGTACTATCATAAGTCTGTAGGAGGCAGACATTCTTATTTAAGTACATGATTTCTTCTTTACTTATCTTGGGCTCCTTAACAGGAGCTAATGTAGCGACTGTTTCTGTCTTATCTGTACCAAATAGACGATCTAGAAGACTTTCACTTCCTATTCTCTTATTTCTAGAAATAGTAGAGGTTGTGTGAACAACTTCTACTTCACCTGCAAGCTGAGATATTATATTGGCAGAGTGTTCACTGTGATTGAGATATATTTTTGTGGAGAAGAGATAAGGAATCTGTGATATAAGTTCTTCATGTAAGAAGATATCTTTAAATATCGCAATAAGTGGATAGTCTTCTTTATTCATTTCAAAGAAATGTTTGAGCGTTTGTGTATTATATTGTTTATGATCTTCGATTAAAATGAGAGGTTGATGCATAACTTTCATCATCTCATTAATAAGATATAAATGGACGTCCTGGTTAATTTCATCAAGCTGGATAGTTGAGCATCGTGATGGAGGACAGCCTGTATTTTTAAATAAGAGGACGATAAACATTTCTATAGAAATAAATTCTGTTGTATGAAAACCTATGTATTGATTCATATAATAGTCAAATACAGAAAGATCGATTGCTTGAGTTTGAAGCAGTTTATTGAATTCCTGTTTTACTATTTCATAGTTTTCACATTGAATAAAAGCATCGAGTAGTGTCATATTCTTGTTGAGTACTCTCATAAGTTTCTTTAAAAATAATAGGTAGTTTTCTACAAAAATGATTTCTGCATGAGGAATCTCATGAACATACAACAAGTTCTTGATTAACTCAATCAACTGTTCATCGTTATATCTTCTAAAGTAGTCATAATAGTTAATATGAGAGGATTTCACAGCACCATCATAACCATCTAAAGTGACGACTGTTTTTTTGAACTGGAGTGAATTCATAAAATTATTTTTAAATGTAGGATTATGTCCTGAAATCAGTATTTTCTGCATATTAGACTCCTTTTAAGAATTTTACTTTAAACATAGGCTGATCAAGTATCTTGAGATATGCTTCACCTACTGTTAATGTTTCTATATCACGTGTTGAGATAAGATCATCTTTTTGAACAATAATTTCTGTATTTCCTGATATATGGGCTGGAAAGATAGAGGTTTCCATCATATCCTGTCCACCTAAGTGGACTATAAAGTCTTTTGTGGGAGAATCTCTTGGTCTAAAGAAGACAAAGTTCTGGAAGCCACCTAGAACTGATTGTTGTAGATGTTCATCAGGAGATTCTAGACATCTATAGAGTAGTTCTATAGATTGTAATCCTAAGATGACATGGATTCTTTTTCCCGCCCCAATGTTTAGGACCTGCACTAAATCAAAGTCACCATCTAATACAGAGGCTTCATCTAGAATTAGATACACACGTCTTTCTGGCGTATTTCTACTTAATTTTCTTTTAATGATTAATTTAAGTAACAGCTTCATCAGATAATTACTACTCTTCTGGAACTGAATATCATATTGAAGAAGGAGTAAATTACCCTCAACTGCAAGAATATCTTTTGTGGACATCAATACTGCATTGTCCTGTACAAAGTAATAATCAAGAATTAAATGCATAGTAGAAAGAATAGCACCGTTCTGACCATTCATTTTTGTTTGTCCAGCATAGAGGTATGTTTCCGCAATATAACCTAAACCTACGTTATGTAGAATATTCTTGATATCAATAAGACTTAAGCTTCTGATCCAGTTTGCGAGTGTTTTATTGTCTGCAATACAATTGTTTCTTAACTGGAAGAGAAGAAGCCCATAGAGTACTTTCTGAGCTGTTTCAGGAAAGAACTTGTTGTGTGCTTTTGTGAGTTCTTCATGAAAGAGTTCCATAGTGATTTCATTGAGGGCGTCTTCTGGATAAGGAGAGTCATAAGCCTCTTTGAGAATACTCCAATGAAATGTAGGATTCTTTACAGAAAAGAATGCATCATTTGATTGGATCAAGTCATTGTAGTCATCCTTTACATTCAATAAGATATATAAATCATTCGGATGTACATGTCTTAAACGTGTTACTAGATTTTTAATAAATGTGGTTTTACCACTACGTGTACCGCCAAATATAGCAAGATGTGACTCTAGCGTATTGGTATCAAAGGGAATATCTAACCTTGTATTTTTATAAATTGCAGGAATAGAAACCTTTGATTTTTCAAAGCTAATATTCACACTATAATCTTGACTTCTAACAAACATAGAATATCAACTCCTTTCACCTATAACGTATGGAGTGATATTTTTCCCTCTTTTTGAACAAAATAAAAAGATACATATAATTAAATATGTACCTTTCCTTGGATGATGAAGCCTTTCCAGTCTTCTTCTTCATAATGTCCATGCACAGTTTTCAACATCTTTTTCTGTGCCCTACATTCTTTTATTCTGTTGTCTAATTGTATAAGTTTCATCTTTAAAGTCGTTGGATGTATTTCTTCTTTAAGATAATACTTAAAGTCTTCTTTGAACTGAATGAGTTCTTTTATACCATTCTGATAGTCTGATAAATACAATTGAGTTTCCTGGTAAGACTGCATCGCATTTCTAGACTTCTTATAATATTGGTAGAAGATCTTCATAAATAGTGCAGCATTATAGTCATCTATTTCTTCTACAGTAAGTAAGAGGGTTTGAGCCCCTGCAAGTTCAAAAGCACGTCTTATACCATAGACACCTTCTCCACCCACACTCTTACCTTGTCCTGTCTGACAGGCACCTAATACAACAAGTTCTGTATCTGTTAAGTCCATGTCTTGTATTTCTGCAGCAGTGACATAACCAGAATCCGTTTTATTATAACCAGATAGACATAGACGACCATTTTCCATTAATTGGTCTGAGTCAACATATTCACCATGTGTACTAATATGGAGAATCTTAGGACTGATAATATCTAAGAAGTTATCATGATTGGCATCGTCACGTGATAAGAGTGTACTATCTTCAAACAATTGATTAATATACATGCCTTCAATATAGCTTCCATAAAGAACACCCTTTTGTCCTCTACTTTCAGAAGAATCATCATAATAATCAGGATAAATGACAGATACAATATCTAAATCATCATCACTTGATTGTTTATAGTCTTCTAATAGATCTTGTGGTGAAGAGAGATAGCTGATTTCTGTATTGATATATCTTGCGAAAGAAATATTGTATAGATCTCCATCAGGACAGATATAGAGGTGTTTGACATCCTTTAAATAAGGTTCTATCTTTTCCACAAAATCAGACATCATCTCATCTATATCTAATATCTCAGAAAAGTAAGTGGTTTGTACTTCTTTTCGTATAAGAACAGCACCATAACCTTTTTTACAATAATAGAAATCTAATAAGCATTCTCCTTCATATAACGCATCACGTAATGACTGGCATGAATCTACCTTATTAAAATCTTGAATGTAGTTAGAAATAATTGATTCTTTCTTCTCTTCTAATCGATGAAGTTTTCTTTCTATCCCTTTCTTTTGTGCTGCCTTTGAATGAATCAACTTCTTTTGATAAGAATCTGTTTCTTTTATCAAAGCCTGCAGAGTCTCATCCTTTGTGATAAGATACCATATTCTTTCAAAACTAAAGAGGAGATTCTTTACTTTTATAAGATATAAATAGTTTTCTTCATTTGCTTCCTTTTGAAAGAAATGAATAATAAGTGACTGATAATAAACTTCATTTTCTGAATTAATTAAGTTCATATACTTCTTTTGAGATATCATTTGATGAATAAAACCATCAATTACTGTATCAATATATTTCTTGATACAGTTAAAATACATGTCGTAGTCTGAAAGAGTAAAAAAGGTATTGGATAGTGTTGGGTATCCAATATACTTTTGATAAAAATCCCTACTTTCAAGCATATCATACGTTTGAAGACAGAGTTCATGACCCTCTTTCAATTGTCCTAATTCAACAAGAACCCCAATCATCAAATAATAACTCAATAAATCTTCTTGACCCTGTAGATCATATTTTTTATGTAGATTAAAGTTTTCTTTTACATATTGATAACGTCTTTTATCTGTATCATCAAATGAAAAATTAACTTGTAGTAAGAACTTAAATGTATCTGGCTGATTTTCCCCAAATACTTCCTTATTCAATTCATAACACTTTTCATAACACTTATAAGCATTCTCCTTATCATTTAAGTGATTAAAACAATCTGCAAGATATTCATAAGCGTCAATTGTCTCTTTAGTGTATTCGCCATATTGTCTGATACACTCATTCTTGTATACTTCGCAATACTTTACTTCTTTATTAAATTCTTCTAAATTCATAAGACATACAATAATATTTTTTAATGGAATCGTTAAAGACTCATTAGTCATATTGTTTTCTAATGAAAGAGAATAGGATTCTTTATAATACATTAATGCTGATTTATATTCTTTTTGACCAAAGTACATGTTTCCAAACTTTACCAGCAAATCTACCTGTTTATTTACTTGACCAGTGTTTTGGTAGTAATCAAATAGTTCATCTTTTAAAGCAGCGAATTGTTTCCACTCTTCTAACTTTAGACATAGTGTTAAAAGGAATTCTTTTGTTGTTATAACATCAAGATGTTTATCTCCAAACAATTCCTGCCTTAATTTTAAACATTCCAATAGGTCATTATAACTCTCTTGATAATGATTAAGTGAAAAATGATTACATGCAATTAAATAGTATGTTTGAAGTGTGTCCTTATTACTGAGACCTAGTATTGATTTCTGCAAGCTAAAACACTGCTGGGCTTTTAATAATGATTCATCATATCGATTCACCAAATATAGATCTAATGCCATACAATATAGTGCATTCAAAGTTTTTATATCATTATAACCGTAAACCGTAGAAAAAGTTTCACATTTAAGCTGACTATAGTATGCACGTGCCTTATAATCCTGCATTTCACTTACAATTTGGTAAATAAATGTAAGTGCATGACATACCAGCTCATCATCGTCATATGCTTTATGATGCTCGTTATAAAACAATTGTAAAATTTTTAAAGCTTTTTCTTTCTCTTCTGCTAAGTAGTAATTAATAGCAATTTGCCCTAAGCATATTAATGAAGTCATATCTGTTCTCCCATACAAATAACAACTTATTTCATACTTCATCAAACAATATTCTATACGTTCAGCTTGATTCTTACATATCTCAAGGGCTTCTGTTAAAACATTAAAAGCTTTTTCGTACTCATTTAGTTCTTTATATGATAAAGCCACACATTTAACATCGTCTAAATCATGTGTTCTTTCATAGTACTCAACTATTTCTTTGTACAATTCATTCTCATACATCTCTCTAATATTCATGATAATCTCCCTTGTCATATGTAATAAATACACTTTATATCACATTTTATACAATTCATGGCATTTACTTGTTTTTTTATGCATTATGAGCCGCTTTCGTAAATTTCCCATCTATAATAGAGACTAGGAGGCTCATATGCAATCATTTATTATATATATTCTTTATATGATCTATGTACTAACTAGCGGTCAGTACTTATATTATCAGCTATTAAAACCAAAAACAGATCATATTCTGCTTGTTGGTATCATACTTCATATTCTCTTTGTAGTACTTTATCTATTACTACAGAAACATCTGTATCTAGCTACTTATCTATTATACATCTTTATGTTTCTTCCTTCACTATTCTATGAAGGAGATATGAAACATAAATTAACGCTTACATTTATGTCACTTACCTTTACAATAACTTCAGAAATAATTTTTGCGATTGTTTTTGTTGCAATAAGTCCACTATTTCCACATATTAATATGGTTCCTGTATTATTTAAGACAAACAATCAATATATACTTATTAGTATATTCTCATTATTGACTGGATCATTCGTCTTGTTACTCACAGTAAAAGCGGCTTCTCTTCTTAAGAACTCCTTTACTGTTTTAAAATCAGGATTAATATTAAGAGCATGTTTCTATTTTGTGGCAGTGATCATTATTGATAATTTATTTGCAGCACCATCTGCTATAAAATTCTCTTTATTCCTTATTCTAATTAGTATGGTTGCAACGATTTTCTTTATTATTTTATTCAACCGACTATTTAATGAAATTTCTGAGTCCAGTCATGATATTGCCTTGAAACAACAGCAGGTAGAACTTGTAGAATCTCAATTAACATCTTATAAAGAAACAGAAGCACAATATATTGAGATACGTCATTGGAATCATGATATTGCGAATCACATATTATCATTGGCACATTTAATTGAATCTTCTAAAAATGAAGAAGCTAAAGAATATATTCGTAATATTATTGAGGAGGAGAAAGTGTGAAAATAAAATTTGTTATTAATCGAAAAAAATAAAGACATAGTAGATATTGCTTATGAAAAAAGTAAATCGAATAGTAATATCCTAAAAATATTTAGGTTAATGATAAATTAAAATTTTTATTGTATGTTTGTGTCCGACCGACGAAGGCGGACGGAAATGGAGGAAACAATGAAGTCTTATAAAATAACCTTTTTATGTATTATCTTTTCTTCTATCTTTGGCCTTTTAAGTAAAATGAGCTTTACTTCACCAGAATTAAGCTCTTTTATTAGTTTATTTCAGTTCCTCATGTTTATCACAATAATGGGTATTGTTGTATCAGTGTACAATACTATCAAAAAAATCTTTGACTTAACTGAACAGAATATTAAGCTTGATACAATGATGAAAAACCAGGAACTTAGAAAGAAACAGGAAACAGAATTAAAAGTAATGAAAGACAATGCAGAAGAATTCCAGAATGAAATTAAAAAGGCCTTAAAGATTGTAAATGGATTGTTGGAAAACAATGAAATAGACCAAGCAAAAGAAACACTTATGCAGTTATCTGATCATTTTGAATCTGTGAGAATGCATCCTATTTGTTCTGATTCTCTACTTAACGCAATTCTACAATCAAAGAAAGAATATGCAAATACACAAGGTATTGATGTTCATTATCATGTAGTGACTGAGTATGCGAATAGATTTGATACAGACTTATCTGCAGTACTTTTTAACTTATTAGATAATGGAATAGAAGCATGTCTTGGATGTTCTAATTCATCATTAACATTGACTATAAGTGATCATATGGGTTATTTACATATTAAGATGGTGAATTCAAAACAAGAGAAGAAGTTTACAGGAGAAACAACCAAAGAAGATAAAGTACATCATGGTTATGGTTTATCTATTATTACAGATATTGCGAATAAGCATGATGGATCAGTCCAATGGATTGACAATGGTGATACATTTACATCACTTGTTATGTTGAAAGTATAGGAGGTAACAATATGCTTAAGATTGGGTTATGTGAGGATAATGAAATACAACATAATCAGATATTATCCTTTTTAGAAACAATTTCTTTGCCTAAGCATTCGATTAATTCTTTTTATAAAGGGAATGATTTATACAATAGTATTCAAGAGGCAATGAAGGATAAAGAGCCTTATGATATTGTGATTATGGATATTGATTTACCTGATGGTAATGGCATTAAGTTTTCTAAACAGATTAATGTCTTTTCACCTCATACAATTATTATTTATATGACATCTTATGAAGATTATGTGAGTGATGTGTATGATACAGAACATATCTATTTTATTCTTAAGAAGAATTATCAGAAGTATTTACCACATGCTTTATCGCTTGCAAATGAAGCGTTAAATAAACAAAGAAGAGCTTCTTTAAAGATTTTCTGGAATAAAGAAGAATATAACATCTTACAAAAGGATATCTTCTATATGGAGAGACAATTAAGAACAACAATGATTATGACTCCTACACAGACTTATTCAACATCTGAAAAGCTTGCAGATTTACTGGGACGTTTAGAAGATTCATTTGCGCTGTGTCATCGTAGTTATATTATTAATTTAAAGATGGTACAGGAAATCACAAAAGATTCTGCACTTCTTGTAAATGGGACTTCTATTCCTATTAGTCGTCGTTATTATAGTGCTGTAAAAGACAAAATTAATAATCTTATTCCATGAATAAAGGACGATTAGATCACATGGTTTAATCGTCCTTTTTGTGTTTGTAAACTTCATTACTCATCTCTGATGAAGTTTCCATTTTTTAATCATATATAAAGCATAAATAGAAACAACAGTTAATGTAATATAAGCATAAATGTGAGTAGTATCTCCAGTACTTACTACTTTAGATTTTATAGGAGCAGTTTCAGTTTTTGTAATAACAGGTTCTTTTGTATTAGCATTTTCTTTTTCTTTAATATTCACTAATTTATCTCCTGAATCCACATACTCAACTGTTTTCTTATCAGAAATAACTATAGTATCTTTTTTATCTTTATTTTCAGCATCTATTTGAATATTTTCTATATTTTCCCCGTCTAACTTTATTCCTTTATCTGTCAAATGAATGGCTATATCACCATTATTACTTTGATCACCACTTACTGTATAAATTGTAAATTTGTTTTCATCGATTTTATTTGAAGCCAAAACAACTTTAAATTTGCCTCGATTATTCTTCAATGTAATACTGTTATCACTATTCATGACAGCACCTTCAGCTAATTCACTTTTAACTGATAAATATGTATCAGAATATAACAAATTAAAATCAACATCTTCTGCTTGACCAGATTGAGTAGTAACTTTATATTCACCTTCATTTTCAGGCAGAATAACATGCATAGGTGAATCATTATTATTTTCATTCATATCAGAATCAAAATAATACTTTAGTTTTTTCGTATTCCCCATTATTTCTGCGACATTATTACCAGTTTTATCAGATTTATTCAATAACCATTTCTTTCTTGAATTATTCAAGAAAAATGAAGTTCGATTATTAACCATCAACTCACTAGAATAATTACTGTGAGGATTTCTGAGATTCATATCATTTATATCACTATAAAAACTCTTAATTTCAACTTTTGCAATTCTTTTATCATACGCAGGAATATACAAACCATCTGAATAGCTATTGTAGTAAATATAATAATCATCATTTTTTACATATAAACCTCCTAGATTTAGAAATGAACTATTAGAATCGTATGTTAATAATCTCTTATGATAAGTTTTACCATTCTTCTTAAAAGTACCGATTTCATCTCCATAAACCACAACAGCATGATACCCATCATCCTTATTTTCATCTCTATAAATCCACTTCTGGCTCAATAAAACAGGTGTTCCTCCATTTTTAACATTTCTTGCAGCCGTCTCTAAATCTCTTAATTTATAATCTGGAGTTAATTTTTCATATTTATTTATATATTTTTGTTCAGAAGCACGTAAACTAGAAAAACACTGACTTGCTTGATAGAAATGAATTAAAGATTTTTGATTATCATCAACCTCAACATCATATAACTTTTTCTTATTCGCTTTACTTCGAATTTTTTCAACTCCCATTTTTTCTAAGATAGAACTTAATGATAAGCCATAACAATGACCTTTTTTACCATATCTAACCATTGCATCTTTTAAACCTGCAATCTCTGTAGGTTTTGATATTCCATGATAATATGCTTCATTTAAAACAGCATTCATATCTGCATCAGTTTCCTTATCTGTATCCTCATAATTGGGCTTCTTCCACATATCAGCTGTAGAAATAAATGAATTATCTTTTTTATTCCATGCATCAACATAAAACTCCATTTTTTCTCTTATAGTTGCAATTTCATCACCGCTAACAGTACATACAAAAGGCACCATTCCACCATTTCCAAAATCTTGTTTTGAAATTCTAAAGCCTACTTTTATTTCTTCAGCAGTATTTGGTGCTATTTTTGAAATAGTCTGACTTAGATTAAAATTATTCTTTTGCGTATCATAAGCGCTATCTGGAATTCCATGCACTGAAAGAATGGTATTATCGCAATCTACCTTTACATTATGTACCGGCTTAGATAAATTATCGTTGTTCACTCTTATTGAAACAATATAATCAACATAATCTTTATCATTATAACTGCTTTTATCTTTTAATGTTTCTACATCATATAAATAAACTTTAATATATTTATTTATGTTTTGTACAAGTTTTTTAAAATATTCAGTTAATTCTTTAAAATTATCAGTTGTATAATAACCTGAATAACCTAATGCTGTTAAGAATTTTTCAGCAACTGAATTATCATTTTTACTAACAAAACCTAATGTGTAAAGCTTATACTTTTGTTCAAATTCATTTTCTTTAACATAATCCATACATGCATTAGCATATTCATAACAAGATCCGTCACTTTCTTTAAATTTACCATCGTAAGAATATGGTCCTGATTGAGGAGCACCATCAGTCATTAAAACAATATTGTTGTCTTCAGTTTCATATCCTTTTAGAATGTCATTTGCTGTGACAAGTGCATCATAAATATTCGTACCTCCACCATCGTACAAGTCATTAATGCTTCTTTCTAACAGATTCATATCATTTGTTAATGGACATACTTGTTCAGCATCTGAATCAAAAGAAACTACTGATATCTTTGTATTATCAATAGTTAATAATTCCTTACAAAAATCAATAGCACTCTCTTTCATTAAATCAATTCTATTATCCTCTGACATACTTCCAGAAATATCAAGCAGAAGTACAATATTTCTTTCTGCATCATCCTTTATGTCATAAGAATAAACAGAATTTCTAAAAATTGTTGAAACACATAAAAATGCTACCATCAACAAAGCAAATACTTTTCTTTTCTTAAACATAAGAATCCCTCCCTTTTAAACAATATTATAAGCGCTTTCATTCTTGCTTATCTAATAAACATCATAGAATGATTAAATATGTAATTATTAAATCCTTTTAAATTGAATTATAACCATCATAATTCAATTCAACATTACTAATTCAATTTAAGTGGAAGCAATTTCGCAATTGTGACCTGTATACAATAGAAGATGATACAACTTTCTATTACACAAGTATCAGAAAAGGCAGTAACTAATATGAGAAAACTGTTCAAACTTACTATTCGTGAGGGGAATAATCCAGTAAACCTTGAGAAAGATGAAGTTTTAGAGGATATTCTTATTTGTTTGGAATATATTTCTGATTGAATTGATCACTTTCCTTAAATAAATAATTACAATAGAGATTCAAAATCATATTCAGATATTTCTGGAATAGACTTCTAAACTATAAAAAGACATGAGGTGGATTTCGCCTCATGCCGTTTGATAACTAATATCCAAGGATACCTAGTTATTTAAAATTACCATAATAAATATCTCTTGGTCATCTTTGAAATTTGGTTCTTATCTAGAACATACTATTTTTTCTTCATCTTGAATGCAATCAATCCAATCACTAGAATCACAACTGAACCAGCAATATAGATAATATTGTTGGATTTTTTGTTTTCTTTCACTTCTTTTTTAGACTCCTGTGTAGCACTTGTTTTTGCTTTCTGTGTATCATAAGTCTTTTCTTGAGTCTTTTGAATCTTATCGACATCTTCAAATGATGCAGTAACTTTAGATTCCCCTGCTTCACTCTTTACTGTTATAGTTGATTGAGTGATCTCTGGAATGATTTTTCCATCTTTATCACCAACAGAAACTTGATCTATAACGATGTCCTCATCTTTCACTTCATTATCTTTTGACTTTAAAGTGATTGCAAAAACATGACCAACAACTTCTTCTGCTGAAGCAAATACAGCCTTAATTTTATTTCCTTCATTCTTGTAATCCTTATTAACAGAAACTAACATATTCTGTTCTTTGTTTGATTTAACACTTTCAAGTTCTAATTTATCTTTGTTGTATTCAAAGATCAATTCTCCTCCATAAATATGTGAATCTTCTTTAACATCAACTAATACTTCAATATGCCCATCTTTAAGTGTGTTTTTTTATATAACTAAGTTTTCATTAGCTGCATAAACATTGTTTAAAAACAAACTACCAAATACAGTTATAGCCACTACTAATAATTTAAATACTCTCTTCATAAAATCACAAACTTAATTTAAACTATCGATAATTTCAGCATCATATCTTAATACCATGATGGCATCTAAGAAGCCTACTTTACCATCTTCATTGACACCTAAATGTCTAAGTCTTTTAATATGTCTTCAGATTCCACAAACTCAGGATCCATATGTGTTAAGAAATGCCAATCTCCTGTATCTCTATATAAGATGGCTTCGCCATCTTCAGAACCAAAATAAGCTCTCTCTACCTCATATCCTTTAGATTCTAAGTATTGTTTAACACATATATAGTTATATTCTCTTTTCTCTATGTAGTCCTCAAGTTCATCATTAGGAATAGAATAAGCATCCACTCTTGTTGCTCCTTCAATCATTCCATTTCCTGGTTTAGATAAGTCCACTATCTCATTCCAATAAATATCTACTCTTCCAACACCAGTAAACATATATGTAGTAAAAGGTACAATGTGACCATTATATTTTAGTTCTACATAATCAGGTACGATAGTAGGATCAAAGTATTCATACTCAAATCCTTCTATCACTTCATAGTGATAACCATGTAATTGTGATATAAACTCTCTACCTTGCTGTATTGTATGAAACAAACCAACATTGGTACTTAACTCACCTTGGCACAATTTTAATATATACATAATGTACACCTATTTTTTATAGTAGCTTAAGTTCTCTTCTAATGCAGACACAATAGAATCCTTTAATTTCTCTGGACCAACTACAACCATCATAGGACCAAACTGTCTAATCCAGTTCATCAAACCTGTATTAAAGATAATCCCTTCAATACGTGTTTCATACCATAACTGCTTATTATTATAACCAGTTGGAGGAATAGTCTTAGTCATAGTAATCTCATTTCCAAAACGAGAAACAACTTCTCTAATAAGTGCTACATCAAACTTAATATGTAATGTAATTTCTTCACCATCAAAGAAACTATTCATTGATTTCTCTAATGATTGTCTTAAAGATTCACTAATCTTCTTTTCATCATCAAAATCAAAATAATATGTACGACTATACTGTAAATCTCTAATACGATCCATACGGAATGTAGTTAATGAATCCTTATGCTTATTATAATAAGCACGTAAATAGTAATGACCATCCACAATAACTGTATTATAAGGACTTACATTATAATATTCATGACTAATACCCGCATTCCCTTTTGTAGAATGTGTTTCTACAGGATGTCCATCAATGATTGCATAATCGATATACTTAAAGCGTATATCTTTCTTATTACGTATTGCGGAAGTAATGGTCTTTAAGTTTCTACTAAGTGAATAAACTTCTTCTTCATCTTCTTCTAATTCAGGAATGATTAAATAATCCTTCTGTTTTGCAGAAGAGAATTTTAAAAGTTTATTAATCAATTCTACTTTATCTGCACTACTTAAGTCCTGACGATAATTCACCATATCAATCAATAACTGTAGTTGTGCTTCATCAAAATAGCCCGTTTCAATAATATAACCAAAACGTCTCACTGCTTTGATTATTTCTTTTCCAAACATTAAAGATGTAAATGCATTAATCTGTTTAATCACTGCATAAACAGCTTTTAAACCAATATCATAACCTTTTTCTTCTAATTGACGCTGTATTTCTTCTGCACTGATACATTCTTCTGAATTCATCAATAATGAGAAGACAGCCCACATTTTTTCTCCCATCTTATGCCTCCTGATACCTGGTAAGATACCTTTTTACTATAATGATCCACAAGTAGGAAATAACCAATCAAGTCATAAGATGCATAAAGATTTAAAAGTGATTCATCTGGTTCCACTTCGCAATTTTCTAAGTAGTCATAAGCTCCTTCAATATCTTCTTCTACCAAAGAGAAGTAAGCAGCCTGTGCATAAGTAATGACTTCTTTCTCTACTAATATAGAAATAAGAGCAACATATGAGAAAGGCATCAGATGTCTCACAATACGATACACGTCTATTGGTGATCCATTGTGCAGCATATAGTTACATAACTTTTTATTCAATGATTGAATACGTGGATGATTTCCAAATAAATATTCAATCATTACAAGATGATTTTCTAGACATTGCATATCATCAATTTCATAGAGTTTCTTTAAAGCAAGTCCTAAGTATTTCTTTTGATGTGCCTTAATATAAGCCTCTATTTTCTTCTGACTTCTGCAAGTATCAATAAATGAATCATGATATACATCAATGACATCTAAGTAGTCCTTTAACTTATTTAATGAGATTGATGTAATTTCTTTATAACTTTCTAACATATTCTTTCCCTCCTCTTTTTTCTAACACTATTATAGCGAAGAGAAAGAATTAATGCGTCAAAGTTTACACTGATAAAACCTATTTATAGGTGTTTTGATAATTTTCTTTTTATTAATAATCCCATAAGTTCATGTCCGGGTAGTTTGTTTCATATAAGAACTGTTCATTCATGACTTTAGTCAATATAGCGGCCCAGAGTATTAATGCATAAAATGAGTTATTTAAGCACTGAACAGTACCTCCACCATTGACCTTATCTTCATATACATAAAGTTCTTCTTTTTGTGATGGCACATAGTCTAATTCATCCAGATCATCTAATATACCATCATAAGGACGAGTACTCATTTCTTCTATCAAAGTGATCCACTTCTTATAAGCTTCTTCTGTATGATCATATGAGAAGAAACGTATTGCGGCACGTAGCTTATATATTGCAGCATAGACTGCATTGAATGTCATTTCTGTATATGGCTTTTCTGTAAGTAGCTTAGGTAGAAATATACCTGGTTTAAATGTAAGATGAATACTAGGCTTCACATCTGTATAATCATGAGTTATTCCTACGCTTGTGCGTACATATTCTCTTGATAATTTAATTAATGCAAGACATACACACATATTCGCATATTTCATATCATCCACTAATGGAAGTGAAAAACCTAAGTCTGCCCCATATTGTCTAGAGAAGAAAGGTTTAAAGACAGCTTCTTCATCATATTTATAAGTCACCGCAAAGGTATAATCCTTAAATACAATTCCATGAGTCTGAATAGAGTCTCTTAATGCTTCATCATAATCCTCATAGGTATTCTCCAGCATATCCTCTACAACTTCACCACTTGTCATAACAGCCTGAAAACTTAAATCCTGTAAAAGGACTGCCGCTTCTAGTCTTTTAGTAATTTCTCCCTTTGTGATACACGTCATATCACCGCTTTTTAATAAATAACGTAAACTCTGTGTAGCTGCACTTGTCTGTACAACCATTTCAAATTCTCTTTGCATGCGCCTCCTCCTTTCTATACAAAAAAAGCAGATTCATCATCTGCTTCCTATTCTGCGAGATTTTTGATGAATTGGATTCCTACACCACCAATTCCCATATGAGCACCTACAACACTTGGTAACTCTCTCATGGTAACTTGACATGGACCTAATTGTTCTTCAAGATAGTCTCTTACACGCTGAGCTTCTTCAGGTGCAAGAACATCTTCAATCGCAAATGTATAATCTTTCGCATTTGCGCCTCTTTCAACAACACGATCAGCAAGCATCTTACATGCCTTACGTGTTGTTCTTACTTTGCCTAAAGTATCAATCTTACCACCTAATTCACTATTCAATTCCATAACTGGAACAAGCTTCAACATATTGCCAAGCATTGCGACTGCAGGCGTAATACGTCCACCCTTTTTAAGGTGATTCAAGTTTGGTGTAAAAATAATTGTACCTGAATGCTTAACCATATCTTCAAGCTTTTCTTTAATTTCAGAAACAGACTGACCCTTTTCTATGAGATTTCGTGCTGCTTCAATAAGCTTTTTTTGAACATGTGCTGTTCCTTGAGAATCGATTAAAGTAATAGGCATTTCTACTGTATTAGCTGCAACCTGCATGCCATTTAATGTAGATGATAAACCAGTTGCGATAGGAATCCCAATTAACTCATCATAACCATCTCTTTTCGCATCTTCCATAGCCTTCATTAAAGAACCAGTCGAAGGCTGAGATGTCGTATACATATCATCTGTTTCCTTCATCTGATTAAATACATCAAGACTTGTGATTTCTAATTGATCTAAATATGTCTGACTACCATGACCAATACATAATGGTGCAATATAAATACCTTCATGCTCTCCATTGATATCAATCTGACAGCCACTGTCTGCAATAATCGCTATTTTACTCATTTTTAATACCCCATCAGTGATAATTCACTATGTATATTATAGTTTATTTCTTTTTATTTTACAACCAATGGGATATAATACGAACGGGTGAAACTATGAGATCAATTAAAGAAACAACGACAAATACAATCATTATTAAGAAATCAGAGTTCATTACAACCCTGATTCCATGTAATGATGAAAAAGAAATCAAAGACTTAATAGAACTCTATTCTAAAGATGATGCAACACATAACTGCGTCGCTTATCGTGTCGGTCCTTTAGAAAAAGCGGATGATGATGGAGAACCATCAGGTACTGCAGGACTTCCTATGTTGAATGTATTACAGAGACAGAAGATCGATAATGTGATTGCGATTGTGACACGTTATTTTGGTGGGATTAAGCTAGGAGCCGGAGGATTGACTCGTGCTTATACAAATAGTGTTGCAGATGCTTTAAAAGAAGCAGAAATAGTCGATAAAGAACTCGTCAAGCTTTATCGTATTAGTGTTGACTATCACTTCAGCCGTAAGATATCTTATTTAATACAATCTAAGAATCTATTATTAATGAATACTGAGTATGATGAAAAAGTTCATTATGATGTTTATTTAAGAGATACTTCTTTCTTAGATGAACTTAATGAACTGACTGCATCCAATATGCATTATGAGGTTGTAAAGGAAGATTATATTCCAGTTGAGGTGTAAAGATGTCTAGTATAGAAATATTATTAATTGGCATTGGGTTATCCATGGATGCTTTTGCGGTATCTGTATGTAAAGGATTATCTGTAAAGAAGTTATCTATTAAGAATGTATTATTATGTGGTGTATGGTTTGGTGGATTCCAGGCATTGATGCCATTTATTGGTTATTGTCTTGGTTCTACATTAAGTGGTTTAGTGGATTCTATTGACCACTGGATTGCGTTTATCCTACTCGCATTTATTGGAATCAATATGATTAAAGAATCTTTTGAAGAAGAAAAACAGAATGATGACTTCTCTTGGAAGACAATGTTGATGCTTGCTATCGCAACTGCTATTGATGCACTTGCAGTAGGTGTTACGTTCTCTTTTGAATCAATCAATATCTTCATGGCTATTTCTATTATTGGTTTAACGACATTTATTATTGCATCTGCTGGTGTTTATATTGGTCATGTGTTTGGAAGTAAATATGAACAGAAAGCACAGATCACTGGTGGTATTATTCTTATTCTCATAGGTATTAAGATTTTAATAGAAGGTTTAGGAATTATTTAGAGAATCTGCGTGATTCTCTTTTTTAATTGACTATAATAGTATATAAGAGGTGATTTAAATGAATGAATTATCAAAATTATATCAGTTAGTATTAAACAGAGAATTAGATATTCCTAAAGGTCAGATTCTAGATATTAAGAAGATTGATCATAAGCTTCTAGCATTTATGCAATGTGTGTATAATACAGGAGAATTAGGACATGTTTATACATTCTGGGATAAAGATACTCAGGTTGATCAAAATGCTCTTTTAGACACTTATATTGAAGGTATGCGCTTATTAATGAGTATTGCGTATGACTTACAGATTGATGAAATCAAGAATCATGAGGAAATGCCTGAAAAGAGTAGTTCTGTTGATTTACTCTTTAAAGTCAATCAGGATATTCTAGATTTAAGAAATGGTTATAGTCCTATTAAGTTACAGGATGCTTTAGATGACTACTTCCATTTTGGTTTTTCTTTAGGTATCACATTTGATGATATGTTAGAAGGATTGTAAAAAAACATAATAAATACATAGAGAATACATACGAATTCCATAACTGACATGTATAGTATAGGCATGAAAGAGGTGATTCTTATGATCTATATTATTTTAACTATTATTGCAGTATTATTAAGTACTTTAATCATGGGAGTTGCAAATAAGTATACAAACAAAAAAATCCATGATATCAATCATGAATTGAATATACATTGAGACTCCCCCATGAATGAAAAGAAGACAGCTATCATGGCTGTCTTCTTTTCATTTGAATTCCTTCATATTCGTTATGAATACTTTTTACTATACTATTGAAATCATTGTCCGGTACTATGACATCACATATTGAATCAGATGAACCATAGACAAGACTTTCTTTAATATCTAACTTTTCCTTTAATCTTTCCAGCATATTTTCTGGAGTGGCTTCATAAGAAAGAATCTTAAGTAAGCACATGCCTTCAAAATAATCTTCTTCTACAAAATAGCGCAATTGTTTATGTAATCCTAAATCTATCAGGTCATCTATAATATCATAGATAATCTCTTTTGTATTAAGAACACTGATATAAAGAGGTTGATATGAGTGTGTAGGCATACCAAAGATGTAATTACGATAAGGGGATTGACGCATCATATCATAATAGTCCATTTGTTCGGACTGGTCGAAACTATTATAATATGTCAATAATACATCGTCTTTGAGAATGTGATAGAAGTAATTAAGATGTTTATCATCTAATAATCGAGTGATCTTTGAACCTAATGTTTGTGGTAAGGAATAGGTACATAATAGTTCGTTTTTTGGTACGTCATACAATATTGCGCCATCTAATGCGATCACTGGTAGATGTAGTTTAAGATGTTCAATTTCTGCCTGCATGGATGCAGGTGTTCTTTTAGTGATGATAGTAAACAAGGCACCATCATCTACAAGTTTATTCAATTGTGTCTTATTGAAGTTATTTAACTGCTGGTGTGCTGTCTGTTCCATATCATCAAGTTCAGCTACAAAGAGAACATCATTTCTTCTTTTAACTGGTAAGTGTAAAGTACAGACAAGATAACCTACCCCTACACCAATACATGTATCTAAGACACGATAGAATAAGAATGCATAAGGTGAAATACCAGCATGAGGAATAACTGCAACACTTAGATAAGCCACACAGGCCATAAATGCCATATGTTGTACTTTAAATAAGACTGTTAAGTAAATAGTCAACATAATAAATAATGCATTGAGTAAATCCCATGCGAAATCAATATGGATGAAAGGCTGTAAAAACATGACAATAGCTCCAGTAATAGCCCCTATAAGTGTGCCGAGGGCTCTTACAAGTGCCTGGTTTTTTTCATTCTCTTTATCTGGCTGAATACAGATAATTGTGGTTATAAGGACATAGAAAGGTGATTTCTGTACACCAAAGAGAGTGAATAATACCATGATGATGAAGACGGCAATACTTGTTTTAATAATACGTAATCCGATTCTAGGCATAATTACAACTCCAAACTATCATTACCGGCTTCAGCCATCATTTTTTCTCTACAAGATAGAACTAATCCATCAACGATTTCCATATGTTCAACCATCTGTCTTCTAAACAAATGAGTAGGAAGTAATATTGCGATTTCATCATAGTCTTTATCATTCTTCTCTCCTGTTTCCTGTCCATAATAGACACGAGCAAGAGGTGCTTCTTTTTGAATACTGAAGAATGTATCCCAGATGATTGCATAAACTTGCGCAGCTGTTAGATGAAGCTTCTTAGTATCAGGAAGTGCATAAAGAAGTAAGATGCCTCTGACTGCATCTGTCTTTCTCTGGTCTACTGATCCATCATGCTTATAATAACGTTCTATATCATAGCCATCAGCCAGATAAACAAGGGAACGGGGAACAGGCTGATGTTGTGAGAGGATATTTTTAAAACGTCTCATTGTATGATGTGAGACATCCTTCCCCTCTAACAGATCTCCAGAAGGTGATGTAAGTAGTACTGGATTTTCTCCTGCTTTACCATGAAATGTTTGAGGAATCAAATAAGCATCACGTAATAAATCAAACATAGATTTACCACATATGGCTAGTAGTAATGCACTGATATCCTGATTTGAATAACTATCTAGAACGACTTTTGAAAAGGTCTCATTGTTTAATTCTTCTGATTCCTGAAAGTCTTCTAGACTTGAATTGAATGTTTCTCTCAGTCTTGCACAAGCTTCTTTACTTGCGAGTATTTTGTGAAATATGTTCTCTACTTCTTGAACACGTGGAAATAATGGTGTCATAGTTTTAACCTCCATCCACTTGTGATTATAGACTTTCTATATCATATGTAAAATGTATCTTTTAGATGTTGATGATATGTTTATTACATAACAAAAAAAGTGATTCGCAACTGAATCACTTGTAATAGCCTTTCGTATATTGAGACATTTCTTTTTTAAATAAGCGCATAAGTATAGGCGCACAAAGTAAGTAAAAAACAAAATTACCTACTGCATGGAATGTATCAAATAAGAGCCCCTGGACATAATAGATACCAAACCAGACAGGACCACCAATGATCAATTGTTCGAGTGAGACGATAAATCCAAAGACATACCCCATTAAAAAGGCATAGATAGCCATAAGAAATAATGGTGGTTCTTTGTTGATCTTCTTATAGAAATCACTGATACATTGAGTGAGTAAACATATGACAACCCATGAGAGGATCTGAAAGATTGTCCATGTTCCCATGCCTAAGATCATATTTGAGGCAATCGTAGTGACTACTGTCAGTTTAATACCAAATGATAAGCCAAATAAGAGAACAGATATAATAATGATAGATGTAACAGGTTTAAAGTTTGGTAAAGCCTGCATTGCGACTCTAGAGGCAATATTGACTGCAGAGAGAATACCTATCAAACATATTTCTCTTGTCTTATTGTTCAATGTTGACATAATACCAGATGACTGTGTCTCCTGCTTTCACTTTATAGGCTCCTGCCCCAATATTAGGTGGTGTGCCATTCACTTTATACATCCATCCAGAACTTGGTCCATGATCAAATTCCTTTAATCCATCTATACCTGATACATAAACAGTAGAACCAAACCCTTTTGTAGAGATACTCTTACCATTCTGTTTCGCAAGTTCTCTTAAGACACTATAAGCTGTAGAAGCACTATTCACTTCTATATTCCCTTGCATCATTGTCGTATTAAGTCCAATGACTTTAATAGAAACTGTCTGTTTTACAGGTGTGTCCTGCTTAGGTGTTTCTACATGCTGAGGAGCAGAGGTTTCATGTTTACTAGAAGAAGTGTTTGTTTCTGTCTTCTTTGTCTCATGTTTAGTAGAAGAAGATTTTGTTTCTGTCTTTTTTGTATCTTGTTTACTAGAAGCGGATTTTGTCTCTGTTTTCTTTATTTCCTGCTTCTTAGTCTCTTGTTTACTAGAAGAATCAGATGATTTTGTATCAGTCTTCTTTGATTCTTCTTGTGACTCTATTTGTTTTGTCTCTTCTTGTTTTGTTTCTTCTTTTTTAGAAGTATCTTTCTTCTTTGTGCTTTTCTTTACTTCTCTTGCAACCTCAGGATGAGATTGAAATTGTCCTGTTAAGCCACGATAAACTGTAAAGCCAAATATAAAGAGAAAAGCGATTGCGACAAAGGCAATCGCTAATTTTTTAGTCGTGAATTTCTTCATTACTTCTTCTTACTTTTTATAGTTAATGCAATCACACCAATTGCCGCAATTGCAGCCACTACATAAGCCATCACATTAGTATTGTCGCCTGTGTTGACTTTCTTTACTGTTTCTTTCTTTGGTTCTGTTGTAGCTGTTGTTTCTGGTTTAGTTGTACTAGGTGTTGTTTCTGGCTTTACAGCTGGTTTAGTTGTAGTAGTACCAGGTTTAGTCTCAGGTTTTTCTGGTGTAGTACTATTTGAGATAGTCTTTGCATAATCTTTTCTTGCCTTTAATACAAAGCTTCCGTTATTGATGACACCAAGTGCTCTTGCTCCTTCTAATGATGCATAAGCGTTTGGTTCAAGCTGGTATGTGTTATAGTTTAATGCATTGAATGTACCATCTTCATTCTGATAAGAAAGAAGATAGTTATATGCCTGATTATCTAATTTATAACCAGCCACATGTAATCCTTCTAATACACAAGACTGTGTATCTGCATTACCGCCCCATCCAATATCATAAGAGCCATCTTTACTATTTAACTTAGACTGTACAAAAGTATATGCTTTTGAGATAGCGGCATCATAAGTAGAACGTCCTGCAACACTTAATGCTTCCATAGCCCATCCAGTTGTATCTAGATCCGCATTTGGGCCCTGGTATTCATACCAATATGCACCATTGTCCATGGCCATAGTTGAAAGCTTATCTGCAACAGTTTTTGTTTTATCTGAATTCACTGTTTCTAAAGCCATTAATGTCCAAATAGTAGCTCCACATCCACCATTTTTATCCTCTGTAAGAGTACCATCAGCCTGTACTCTGTTTTCTAAGATTTCTACTAAGTTAGTCTTATTGAAATCTGCAGGGTTATCCCCTAATAAAGAAATCGCAATAATAGATTTAGCAAGATCGCCATAAGATGCAGTTGTATAATCTACATCCTTAAAGTTTTCTAATAAAGAATCAGCTTTACCATCTGCTTCAAATCCTGCTGCTTCATACGCAATAACGGCATCAGGACTATCTAAAGTAATTGTCTTTAAATAGTTCTGTGATTTGACTAACGCATCATCACTCGCAAAAGCGGCTGAGAATGATAACGCAAAAGTTAATGCGATTGAAGTTATAACTGTCAATATTCTTCTCACTTTTATTCTCCTCCAAATACTTTATCCGCAAAACGCACTGTTTCCATTGCGTCTTTCGCATAACAATCTGCACCGATACGATCTGCATATTCCTGAGTCATAACGGCTCCACCTACAACTGTAAGTGTATCAGGCTTCTTTTCCTTCAACAACTTAATTGTATCTTCCATACTCACAACTGTCGTTGTCATTAAAGCACTGAGTCCTACAAGTTTTACATCTTCTTTAATCGCTGTATCCACAATTTGTTCTGGTGGTACATCTTTACCAAGATCAATAACATCATAGCCATAGTTTTCTAACATGACTTTCACAATATTCTTTCCGATATCATGAATATCACCTTTAACTGTCGCAATGATGATTTTTCCTTTCATTTCTCTTGGTTTTCCTGCCATGGAATCCTTAATGACTGCGAAAGCAGCTTTGGCTGCTTCTGCACTCATTAACAACTGTGGCAGGAAGATTGTGCCTTTTTCAAAGCCTTTACCTACTTCATCAAGGGCAGGAATCAATTCTTCATTGATGATTTCTAATCCTTCTTTAGACTCAAGCTGTTTCTTTGTCGCTTTACCTGCATTTTCACTCATACCACGCTTGATACTTTCATATAACGACATATCAACCGCTTCACTCTTTATAGGAGTGGCTGGTGCACTATTTCCATAGGCACTAATATATTCTGTAAAGTTTGTATCGAGTCCACTTAAGGCAAGATAGGCACGATATGATTTCATCATTGCTTCTGATGAAGGATTGATGATTGCACAGCTAAGTCCTGACTGCATCGCCATAGTAAAGAAGTTCGCATTCACAATGGGTCTTTGTGGAAGACCAAAAGAGATATTAGAGACACCTAGAATAGAATGTCCATGAAGTTCATCTCTAATAATACGTAGTGTTTCTAATGTCGCAATGGCAGAAGTAGGATCTGATGAAATAGTCATAGCGAGTCCATCGATTACGATGTCTTTAGGTTCAATACCATATTTACCTGCTTCTTTATAAATTTTCTTCGCAATACGAATACGATCTGCCGCATTATCAGGAATACCATCTTCGTCTAAGGCAAGTCCTACGACAACACCACCGTATTTCTGAACAAGAGGGAAAACAGCATCCATGGATTCCTGTTTACCATTGACTGAGTTAATCATGGCTTTCCCATTATAGTGTCTTAAAGCTGCTTCTAAGGCGATTGGATCTGATGTATCAATCTGTAATGGCAATGCAATGACAGATTGTAATTTTTTCATCACTTCTACCATCATCTTAGGTTCATCAATTTCTGGTAAACCTACATTAACATCTAGAATATGTGCCCCTGCATCTTCCTGTTTTAAACCTTCAGATAAAATATAGTTAATATCTCCATCACGTAAGGCCTGTTTAAATTTCTTTTTACCTGTTGGATTAATACGTTCACCAATAATCACTGGCTTAGGTCCTATTTCTACAGCCTGTGAGAATGAAGTCACAACACTCATATTCTTCTTTACAGGTGGTTCAATAGGTAAATCTTTCACTAATTCAATAGTTTTAGAGAGATATTCTGGTGTTGTTCCACAACATCCTCCAAGAACATGTACATTCAAAGAGGCAATATCTTTCATCTCTGATGCAAATTCATCTGCATTCATATCATAATATGTATGACCTTCATCATCAGTCTGAGGTAAACCCGCATTTGGTGTCACAATAATTGGTGTAGAAGAAACTTTAATCATTCTTTCTACAAAAGGTTTAATTTGTGTTGGACCTAATGAACAGTTAATACCCAATGCATCAATATGTAACCCTTCAAGTAAGGCAACAACTGATTCAGGTGTACCACCTGTCAACATCTTACCTTTTTCATCAAATACGACAGTGGCACATACTGGAAGATCTGAATGTTCCTTTGCTGCAAGAACGGCTGCTTTTAATTCATAGCTGTCCTGCATTGTTTCAATAAGGATCACATCTGCCCCCGCTTTAGTTCCATTCTCAATGACTTCTGCATAAATATCCACTGCATCATCAAATGATAAATCTCCTAGTGGTTCTAAGAGTTTACCTGTAGGACCTAAATCAAGCGCAATCAGGGCATCAGCACGTTCTGTAAGTTCTCTTGCCTTTTTCGCATGTTCTACTGCTTTTGTAACTATTTCTTCTAGATTATCAGGATATTTCAATCTATTGGCACCAAATGTATTGGTGTTGATGATATCACACCCTGCTTCTAGATAACCTTTATTTAATTCTACAATCTTTTCTGGATGAATGATATTCCATGTTTCAGGTAATTCACCAGCCTGTAAGCCCCAGCTTTGAAGTACTGAACCGGTACCGCCATCCCAGAATAACCATTCTTTTGTCAGTCTTTCTTTAAATCCCATTACTCTCCCCTCCTGAATTCACATTGTGCAGGACAATTGGCACAGTCTTTTGTATGACGTGGCTGTGCATGATGTGTAATACCAATGATCGCCGTCACTGATTTGGATGGGACCATTAAGAGACTTTCTAATAAACTGATACCAATCTTATCCATCTTTAATATACGCATGAAATCTTTTTGATGATCTAATGCAAGATCTCCATAACCAGGCGAAAAGCGTGGCTTTAAGAATTCATTATTCTTATGAGCCTCCTGATTGAGTTCTTCATTCACTTCATCACAATACGCTTCTATCATCGCTGCCCCCGCTGCTTGATAAATTACTGCATCACTCATCTTAGTCAGTTCTGTACGTTTAATTAAACGATCGACTTCTATTCCAATTGTAGCTGCAAAGAGATAAACGGCATGACAGCCTTTTAAGTTATTCTCTAGATTACGACTATGAATCACCATATCACCAATGGTGATTGTATGGTTCTCTATTGTGACAGGAAATCTTTTCACAATATGACGTGGTACAGCTGTTTTCTGTAATACTTCTATACAGTGATCAAGTGCGTTATTGATTTCTGTAAGGTCACCTTCAATGGATTGACGGTATCCTAAATAACGTAAAGCTTCTTTACGATTGATATCTATCATTTGAGAAACTCCGATAAATTATTCATAATACCTTCAGCAACATCTGGCTTATTCATAGTATAAACATGAATATGTTTTACACCATTCGCAATCAAATCAATAATCTGTTCAGAAGCATAAATAATACCTACCTGCTTCATGATTTCTGGATTATCACCAAACGCATCTACCATCATCTTAAAACGATAAGGAATAATAGATGTACCTGACATCTGTACAGCACGACTTACCTGCTTCGCATTTGTGATAGGCATAATACCAGCCACTACAGGTACATTTATTCCTGCTTCCTTGATCTTATATAAGAAGTTATAGAAAACATTGTTGTCAAAAAACATCTGTGTTGTTAAGAAATCTGCCCCCGCTTCTACCTTCTCTTTTAGATGCTGGATATCTTCCTTAATACTAGGTGATTCTACATGTCCTTCTGGATAACATGCTGCCCCAATACAGAAATCACCTTTCTCTTTCAATTCTTTAATTAACTGACAGGCATACTGGTAATCTTCTCCCACCTTACCATCAGAGGGAATATCTCCTCTTAATGCCATGATGTTTTCAATACCATTCTCTTTAAACTGTTCTACCATGGATTCTACATGTTCTCTTGTAGAAGAGACACATGTCAAATGCGCCATGACTTCAACACCATATTTCTCATGGATATCTTTCGCAAGTGCCACAGTATGTACACTTGTTCCTCCACCTGCACCATAAGTCACAGACATGAAATTTGGATTTAAAGATGCAATCTTTTCTGCAGCTTTTAAGACATTTTCATATCTGCCACTTGTTTTAGGTGGAAATACTTCAAAAGATAAAGTAACTTTATCTTCATTTAATAAATCAATAATTTTCATTGATACTCCCCCTTTTTTCCTATTCTACCTTATTTTATTTTTAAACACTAGTGTGTGTTTTATAATATTGTTTCAAAACTGTGTCTAAAAATTCAGTAGATGCAGAGACATAGTATGGTTCCATACCACTCACGATCGTCAACATGCCTTCTGTATATTTCATTTGTGGCTTCTTGAACATATGATTCACATATGCAAAGAACTTCTGTCCATCTAGGTCTTCTAAGAAGACTTTAGAGAAACGAATCTCTAATCCCTGGCTTCCATCCTTGACATCTTCAATAAGTGGATCATGTGAGAGGATATCAAATCTTCTCTTTACGACAATATTACGTACCTGTGATGGTAGTACACCATAAAGGTCTGTTAATTCCTGCTCCACACGTTTGAGGGTTTCTAAGTCATTGGCTTTATAAACACGCTGGTAGAGTTCTAATTTCTCCATATCACTCTCTACATAATCTTCTGGAATATAACCATCCACAGATACATTACGTGATGGAACTGTATCATCTTCCTTGATCTTACCCTGCTTTTCATCTATCGCATCCTGCAAGATCTTCATGTACATATCAAAACCGACCTGATCAATAAATCCAGCCTGTTCACCACCAAGAATATCACCACTTCCTCTAATAGACAGATCTCTCATCGCAATCTTATAACCAGAGCCTAATTGTGTGAATTCCTTAATGGCAGTGAGTCTCTTTTGGGCTTCTTCTGTCATAGCACGATCTTTTGTATAGAGAAGATAAGCATACGCAATACGTGCACTTCTACCAACACGACCTTTGATCTGATAAAGCTGTGCTAAACCAAACTTATCCGCATTCTCAATAATAATCGTATTCGCATTCGGTATATCAATACCTGTTTCAATAATTGTTGTACATACTAAAATATCATATTTCTTTTCTACGAAATCAGTCATGACATCTTCTAGTTCTGTCTTATCCATCTGACCATGTCCTACCCCAATACGTGCATGAGGTAAGAGAGTCTGTAAAGTAGAGGCTATTTCATAGATATTCTCTGTTCTATTATGAAGATAGAATACCTGACCATTACGTGATAATTCTCTTTCAATCACCTGTTTAATGAGAGCCCAGCTTTTTTCTGATACATAGGTCTGTACAGGTAATCTATTTAATGGTGGTGTTTCTATTTGTGAGAGTCCTCTAATTCCCATGATGGACATCTGTAATGTACGCGGAATTGGTGTGGCAGTAAGTGTAAGAACATCAATTGTTTTTCTGAGGTTCTTGATCTTCTCTTTCTGTCTCACACCAAAACGCTGTTCTTCATCGATACATAGTAATCCTAAATCCTTGAACTCTACATCCTTGGATAAAATACGATGTGTACCAACTAATAAATCAATATTACCTTCCTTTAAATCAGATAGAATCTGTTTCTTTTCTTTAGTAGTCGTAAAACGATTGAGTAACGCAATATTCACTGGGAACTTCTCAAAACGTTTCTGCATTGTACGATAATGCTGGGAAGAAAGAATAGTTGTAGGACATAGGAAAGCACATTGTTTCTTCGATACAATTGCCTTAAAGCAGGCTCTTAAAGCCACTTCTGTCTTACCAAAGCCAACATCCCCACATAATAGTCTATCCATCGGACGTGGTGTTTCCATATCTTTCTTGATTTCTTCTACAGCCTGTGCCTGGTCTGGAGTCAATTCATAACCAAACTCACTTTCAAACTCTAATTGAAGATCCCCATCAGGTTCAAACGCAAAACCTGGCTGTCTCATTCTTTCTGCATATAAGTTAATCAGATCATCAGCAAGACCATCTACCTTCTGTCTGACTCTTGCTTTCTCTTTTGCCCATTTAGGTGAGCCTAAAGCATGAATACGAGGTGGTTTACCATCTCTAGATGAATATTTTCTAATTAACTGGAACTGTTCTACTGGAACATAAAGGATATCATTACCTTTATAGGCAATATGTAGATAATCTTTATGCACACCATCAACGACTAATGTTTCAATACCCATATATTGTCCAATACCATTTGTATCATGAACAACATAATCTCCTACCTTTAATTCATTGTAGTCAGAGATTTTAGTCGCATCTCTGTATTTAATATATTTCTTCTTTGTTTCTTGTACCTTGAAAAGTTCCTGGCTTGTGAGTAATACAGTCTTCTCTTCCACAAAATTCATTCCACAAGGTAAATGTCCTAAGAATAGGTTAACGCCATCATAGATCTTATTTGTGGCACTTGTGAGAGTAAAAGGAATAGCATGATCGGTAAATAAGTTGACTAATATATCTATCTGACGCTTTTCATCTACACCAATCATGACACGATTGTATGTGAGTAAATCCTTTAACTGACTAATAAAGATTTTTTCATTAGCCATAGAGATCATGACAGGCTGCGTCATAAACATGATCTGTTGATCATTTTCTCTAAATCGAACAAAGTCTACATTCTGACGTTTTAATATAGTCTGAGGATTATTAATCAGTTTAAGTCCTCTGATCATCTGTCCTATTTCTTCTAATTCATGATAATAGAGGTAGTTCTCTTCCATATATGTCTTATAAGAAGCAAGAATAGAAGCGAAAGATGCAGTAATAATTGTATAATCACGTGCATAATCCATGATTGTGGCAGTTTCAGGGAATAAACCTAAATACTGATAAATACGTGGATTATAGTCATGTGCTTTAAGTGATTCAATATCTAATGCATAGGTCTGTTCAAGTTCATCCTTGAAATCATCCTTGACAGTCATCTTATCTTTTAATGTCTGGATAGATGCTTCTACTTGTGGTAAAGCCTCATCTTCATACATCATATCTGTAGCTGGAAGAATATCGATAGACTCTATTCTATTTGTTCTTCTTTGTGAGTCTTTATCATAGAAAGAGATTTCTTCTATTTCATCATCAAAGAATTCAATACGAACAGGTTGGTCATACTGAATTGTATAAACATCAAGTACTTCCCCTCGTCTAGAATAATAGAAAGGTGAATCAACTCTTTGCGTATTCTTATATCCAATAAACTGTAACCTCTTCTTGAGTTCTAAAGGATCAATAGTATCTCCCTTCTTCAAGCTTATAATACTCTTCTTAAAAAGCTCTACAGGAGTAATGTAACGTGTCATTGAGTGCATATGACAGACACAGATCATCGGTCTATCCTGTGTCATAGCATATAATGCATTAATTCTCTCACCTAATAGTTCATAAGAATAAGCCACTGATTCAACACGTAATGATTCATCTGCTGGGAAATAGACCACCTGATTCACAAGTTCAGTTAATGTTTTATAGAGGTTAAATGCCTCATATTGGTTGTTTTTAATAATCAGGATTTTTCTTGGATTATGCCAAAAAGAACCAGCAATGAGATAAGCCTCATCGCTAGTTGAGTTTGTGACAATAGTTCCATTGTCTGTATCTAAGGTACGTAGGGCCTGATTATCTTTTAAAAGATTCAGTATTTTTTCCATAACAATCACCTAGTTATATTTATTCATTGCTTTATTAAAACCATCATCTAAATAACATAAGACAGCTTCTGTCGCACGTTTAGCACCTTCTGATATAAGCTTTTCTTCTTCCTTAGAGAAGTGTCCAAGTACCCAGTCCACTACACTATAAAGCTTATTCTTAGAAATACCTACACGAATACGCTTGAAGTTCTGAGTACCTACATGAGCAATAATACTCTTGATTCCATTATGTCCACCCGCACTGCCTTTTTCTCTTAAGCGAAGCTTACCAGTAGGCATATCCATATCATCATAAATAACTAATAGATCTTCAACAGGAATCTTGAAGAACTGCATCACTGCCGCAACAGATTCACCAGAATTGTTCATATAAGTCTGAGGCTTAAGTAAGATAACATCCTCACCCTTGTACTTGAATTTAGTATATAAGCCTTTGAACTTTTCTTTATCAATAGATTGATTCATTTCATCACTTAAGACATCTAAACAATAAAATCCTGTATTATGTCTTGTCATATCATATTCTTTACCAGGATTTCCTAATCCAACAATTAATTTCATTCCATACTCCTATCTTGCACATACAACCATGGATACACCAAATACATTGAGCTGTCCATTTTCTATTCTTTCATTTGACATACTATATAATATCTTAAAGTCATCTTCAATACCAATAGTAATCACATCATATGAAGGATTAAAATAAATCTTAAATTCTTTATAATCTCCTTCATCCTGAGTCAAATGATATTCTACCATACGATAGTAGATATTGTTGATAAATACATGCTGATGCATCTCTTCATAGTCATAATATCTAAAGCACTTGTTGTTTTTTCTTAAATCTATAAAGAACTTTACAGCCTGTACAACATTCATATAACGGTCATGACGTTCCCAGTCTAATTTATTGACTGCATCTCCTGCATTATAAGAATTCTGATTACCATTCTTAGTTCCTAAGAATTCCTGTCCGGCATGAATAAAAGGAACACCCTGAGCTAGAATAGTCATTGCAAGTGTTAATAAGCATCTCTTCTGACGACAATATTCATCTTCATGTCCATTAGAAATAATGAATTTATCAAATACAGTCGCATTATCATGACATTCAGCATAGTTAATACTCTGTTCTATTGATGAGAACTTATTGTAGTCACACATTGCGATAATGGCTTCATTTGTCTTATATGTATCCCCAGATGTATAGCCTTTGACTTCCATCTGATTAGGTCCCTTGATTGTATCTCTGAAATGATCATTAAAGAAACCTACATGAGGTGTTTTATGGTTATTTTCAATTGTTGTCTTTTCTGAATCAGGTAATGCAGTACCCATATTCCATCCTTCACCATATAGCATAAATGATGAATCTAATGAATGGCCCTGTTCATAAATCATATTCACTGTATCAATATCCACAATACCCATGAGATCCATTCTAAAGCCATCTACACCATAAAGAACCTGCCATCTCTTGCACATATCTAAGATATATTTACGACACATCTTGGCAGTACTATTTAAATCATTCCCACACCATGAACCATTAGATAATTCACCCTTATCATCTCTTCTAAAGAAATAATAAGGGACTGTCTTTTCTAATGCATTATTATTTACATCATGCATATGATTATAGACTACATCAAGAATAACACGCATATTATGCTTATGAATACAGCGTACCATACGTTGACATTCCTGGATTCTCTTATAACCATCATTAGGATCAGTAATATAACTTCCTTCAGGTACATTATATTGTGCTGGATCATAACCCCAGTTATAAAGTAAATCTGGATGATCTTCATCTACTGTTGCATAATCATTGATTGGTAAAAGCTGTACATGAGTTACACCAAGCATATCTAAATAGTCCATACCTGAAGAAAAACCATTCTTAGTCACTGTGTCTTCTTCACAGAAACCTAAGAACTTACCTTTATGTGTGATCTGTCCATATTCATCCACAGAGAAGTCTCTGACACCTACTTCATAAATAACTGCATCTGTATTATGTTTAAGTTCTGTCAAAGGATAATCCACTCGTCTTACCTTATCTAAATCAATGACTACTGAACTATGCATATTAGCTGTACAAGAATAAGCATATGGATCAGCTGTTTCAGTGGATTCCTCATTCATTCCAATAATATAAACATATTCATAACCATCTAGATCTTTCTTAATAGTTGTACTATAGACCCCCTTATCTCCTCTTTCTAAAGGATAATAATGAAGGTCTTCATCTTTCCAAATTTTTAATACAACTTCCGTAGAAAGAGGTGACCAAACCTTGAATGTTGTTTTCTCTTTTGTATAATGACTGCCTAAATCATCACCATCATAATAAAAATGATCATCAAACTCTTTACTCATAGAAAGCTGACTAAAATCTAAAAAACAAGCGAGACCATAATTATCAAACACTTTATATCTTGTACCTACAGAAAAGTCTGTATGCAAAAGATACGACTGGAATCCATTTTCTTTCTCAGTCGCTTCGCCTTTAAGTATCTTGACTTCACTTGTATCTAAATTTTTTAAATAATACTGACTTGAAACTCCGTTATAATAATTTAATGATAAATCAACTTTGATCAAATCAAAGTCAATCGCATAAGCATACATACGTATTGATTCCCTTTGCATATTATAAACCCACCTTTTCACATTCCCTATTCTATCATAAAAATATGAGAAAAAAAGAAAGTATTTAAATTTGAAAAAGAAAGCCATATAACACAAAAAAGACTTAACAACATAAGTCGTTAAGTCTATATAAATCTATTACTTTGTGATTGTAAATGTACGAATAATAGGTGCTGCCTGATAGTTTCCACCTACAGTCACTGCTGTCATAGTATATACACCAGGTTCAGTAGGTGCTGTAGTTGTACTAGAATAAGGCTTTAAGTTAGACTGTACACCAGTATATAAGTAATGAACGTTTTCATCAGAAACAACTTCATCATTATATGTAAGTGTAGCCTTGAAATCAAAGTTCTGAGCTTCTTCTTTAGAAATCTTACCCTTAGTGAACTTCTGGTTCCATATTAATTTAACACCCTTTACATGCTGTTTTACAAGTAATGCCCCAATACCAACACCAGTTTCATAGTTCTTGTTGTCAGTAACTGCAGTGACTGCATATAAACCAGCTCTATTTGGAGTACCAAATCCAACACGTACATTATCTGCAATACCAGGTAATTTGTTGATAACTTTTAAGATCTGTCCAAATGTACCTGTGTCAATATGTAACTTTTCTAATAAATCTAATAGTTCCTGAGTGCTGAATAGTTTTCTTAATTCACCAACAGTGACACCATCCTGCATCATCTGAGTAAATGTTTTACCAAATACACTTTCTACTACAGGATCAAGAAGTTTTAATACATTATTATCAGTGAATCGAGCAGGAAGATCTAAATACAGACCTAAACTTACATTACTTGTAGCACCTGCATAAACAGTATACACATCGAACTTATCAGCTGGATTTGTAGTAATGAAATCCTTTGATAATTCTTCATCCGCAAAGATATTAGTAGAATGAACACTCACCTTTACTTTTGCCTTCTTAACAGTAATAGTCGTTTCACCACTTGTGCTTGGACGATAATCACTATTACCTTTATAAGTGATTCTTACTTTCTGCTCACCTGCTGGCATCTGTGGATAATCTAATACAAGATTAACTTTACCACCTTCAACAGGAGCCCAATTTTTTACACCACCATCAATATTACCAGCAAGAACGTTTGTGCCGTAATATTCATAAGTGAAATCATCTACTGATAATTCAGCTTTTGAAGGTAATGTAGACTTACTGAAATCAATTGATTCAAATAAAGCCTTCTTCATTTCCTGTGCATCCATATTATAAGTAATAGATGTACCTTCTTTAAGTGTAACTGCAGATTCTAAACGATTGTCTTCTACATTTACTGTTACAACAATATTACCGCCTTTATATTCTTTTGTCGCATTCCAAGAAAGTCTGATTTTCCAAGTACCTGCTTTAAACTTATTAAGATTTAAATCTGAACTATTGCTTAATTCATACCATATTTCTCCAAGATTTATTGGATTTGCATTGTATTCAACCTTGAAATCTTCAAATGATAATTCAGGATTTGTAGACTTGATAACTGCTTCATAAATAGCCTTTGCAGTGGCATCATAGTCATAAGACTGATCCTTATTAAACTTCATAGAAACATTATAAGGACCTTCATTAGTCACTACATCTACAGTAGCACGGTCTACTACATTGATTGTAGTTTCTTCAGTATGAGGTTGGTAATCCTTACTTCCCTTATAAATAATTCTGATTTTCTGTGCGCCTTCAGAAATTGCAGGATAATTAACTACATCCTTACCACCTTCAAGTGCAACCCAAGCCTGTGATGGAACACCTGCAGTTTTAGTAGATGCATAATACTGAATAGTTACATCATCAACAGTTAAATTTGGAGTAGATGATTCAACTACTTTATTAAAGATATCTTCTCTTATTTTATCATAATTGACTGTTACGTCATCATTATAAGAAAGTTTGATAGTCTGATCATTTTTCACATTAATTTCAGATGCAGCACGTTCTTTAAAAGAAACCTGCGCTGTTGCTTCTACATCAGAATAAGCATCATTTCCTGCATAAGAAATTTTAATTTCATGAGCACCTGCAGTAATAGCTGGTCTACCAGCTTCACCGTCTAAGTTTGTCCATAAAGTAAATTTTCCAAGGGTGTAAGCATACTTGATTTCTACATTTTCCCAAGTTAAATCAGGAGTTGATTCTTTTACAACTTTTTCAAAGATAGCTTTTTTCAATACGTCATAATCAATATTTTCAGCATCTTTATAAGGTAATGTGACTTCAACGCCTTCATTCACTTCAATAACACTATTAAGCTTTGCAGCCTTAGTGACAGTCACTTCCTTAGTAGTCCCTTTAATTCTTACCTGATAGCTGCCATCACTATTTGCAGCTAAAGATGGATGTGTATAAGTTGTAGTAATACCAAGAAAGTTCTTTTTCGTTGATTCAAATCCGTTAATTGAACCCCATTCAGTATTTTTTGATGCAATTGAACTTTTCCCTTCACACTGATATTCCCACTCAATGCTAGAAGTGTCCACATTGTCTAAATTCTTAATTAATGCCTTATTAAGAATTTCTGTTACCTGTTCTACTGTTGCATCAGATGGAATAAGCACTGTCGCATTCTGTAATACAGGAGATTCTGTTGTTGTTTGTACAACTGGTGTTGTTTCTAGTGCATGTACATTGAATACGCGTGCTGGCTGTGCAAGTGGTGCAACAATCATGGCAGTCGCAACAACTTCAACCAAAATCTTCTTTGTCTTCATTTATTTTCCCCTTTCTTTATATGACTCTTTAATTATATAAAAAAAATTATAGTTAGACTACTAAATAAACGTCAAATGTTGGAAAAGGTTACATTTACCAGGAAAATGTATACAAATAAATTATTCGTGCGAAAAATCACACTTTTTGTGTTTATATAATTTTATTCTACATATAGAAAAAGAGGATAGACATGCTATCCTCTCATTCGTTATTCTTCATCTTCAGACATCATTGAGTCTAATACTTCCTGTATAAATGCATATTCTTCTTCTGTTTCAATAGGAAGAATATTATCTGCATCCTCAGGATCTACCTGTGAAGCATAGATATTCAACTGATCATCTTCATCTGAACTGTTATCTGTATAAATGATATATTCTTTTCCTGTTGCGTCATCTGTAAATCCTAAGATAACTTCACAAGTCACTTCTTCACCATCTACATCTAGTACGAATGTATCTTTCATTAGATTTTTACCCTATTTAAATGCCAGATATCCTTCACATAATCTTCAATAGTTCTATCACTTGAGAAATGACCACTCTTCGCAATATTAGCTAAGCACATCTTAGACCAGTTCTGACGATTCTGATATAAGTTGTTGATCTTTTCCTGAGCAAGTCTATAGCTTTCGAAATCCTTTAATAAGAAGTATTCATCATTTCTGCTCATTAATTCATCAAAGATAATTTTGAATTCTTCTCTTGATGGATGGAAAGTACCATCGACTAATGAATCAACAACCTTCTTGATGTTTGGATTATTGTTGTATTCATTCCAAGAATTATAAGTACCTTTTGCCTTTAATTCGTTGACTTCATTATCCTTCATACCGAAGATTACAATGTTGTCATCTCCAACTAAGTCAGCAATTTCTACATTGGCACCATCTAATGTACCAAGTGTTACAGCACCATTCATCATGAACTTCATGTTAGAAGTACCACTTGCTTCCTTACCAGCAGTAGAGATCTGTTCAGATACATCTGCAGCAGGAATAATCTTTTCAGCAATAGTAACACCATAGTTTTCAATAAATACAACCTTTAAGTATTTATTTGTTTCTGGATCATTGTTTACCTTATCCGCAACGCTGTTGATTAACTTAATAATCTTCTTAGCTAAATAGTAAGAAGGAGCGGCTTTTGCACCAAAGATAAAAGTATGTGGATAGATTCTGAAACTGCTATCTTCTTTCATTCTCTGATATAAATAGATAATATGCATTACATTTAATAACTGTCTCTTGTAAGCATGTAATCTCTTAACCTGAATATCAAAGATAGAATTAACATCTACATCAATACCATTATGTTCCTTAATATAATCTGCAAGAATCTGTTTTCTCTGCTGTTTTACATTGTAGAATTTACTCTGAGTAATTGAGTCTTCTACAAATGGTGCTAATTTCTGTAAATCATCAGGTCTATGCATCCAGCTATCCCCGATTGATTCATTGATTAATGAAGTTAACTCTGGGTTACAATATGCAAGCCATCTTCTATGAGTCACACCATTCGTTTTATTGTTGAACTTGTTAGGATATAAAGTATCAAAATCCTTCATTTCTCTTTCTTTTAAGATGTCAGAGTGAAGCTGCGCTACACCATTAACACTAAATGAACCTGCAATCGCAAGTCTAGCCATATGTACCTGATTATCTTTAATGATCATAACTCTCTGTAATAAGTCATTATCATTTTCAGTCTGCTGTTTTACGAAGCCAATGAAACGTCTATTGATTTCTTCAATGATCTGATAAACTCTTGGTAATAAGTCTCTCATCATATCAACAGGCCATTTTTCTAATGCTTCAGCAAGGATTGTATGGTTTGTATATGCACAAGTCTTACATACGATATTCCATGCATCATCCCATTCCATTCCATAATCATCAATAAATACACGCATTAATTCAGGAATAACTAATACTGGATGTGTATCATTTAACTGAATAACGTTCTTTTCATGGAAGTTAGTTAAATCAGGATAAACTCTTAAATGTGCACGAATAATTGAATTAATACCAGCACATACAAAGAAATACTGCTGTTTTAAACGTAATACTCTACCAGCATGAGTAGAATCATCAGGATATAATGTCTGGCAGATATCATTAACTTCCTGAGCATACTGACGGAAATCCTTATTTGTAGGGATATTTTCACTAGGTTCAGCTTTCCATAATCTTAATGTATTAGTAACCTTAGTATCATTACCAACAATTGGCATATCATAAGGAACAGCACGTACTGCTTCATAATCTACATGCTTCCATCCACCAGTTGCATCATCCCAGATTACTTTACCCCAGAATTTAACTTCTGTTGCATGCTTAGGTTTTCTTACTTCCCACATATTACCTAAACGTAACCACTGATCTGGTACTTCTACCTGATATCCATTTTCAATCTTCTGTTTGAAGAAACCATAATCATAACGAATAGTATTACCGAAAGCTGGATAAGATAAAGAAGCTAAAGAATCCATGAAGCAGGCAGCAAGACGGCCTAAACCACCATTACCTAAACCAGCATCAGATTCTAATTCTTCTAGATCATGGATATTAATACCATAATCAGCAAGACCTTCTTTTGCAGTTTCATAAATACCTAAGTTCATCATATTGTTGACTAATAGACGACCAACTAAGAACTCCATTGAGAAATAGTGAACCTGTTTCTGCTGCTTAGCCTGAACTGCCATCTTTGTCATAGCCCAGTTAACAGATGCATAGTCACGTACCATAGTTTCAAGAACCATGAACTTTTCCGTTAAATGTGCTTCTTCTACTGTACGACCATATGACTCAATGATTCGCTTAGAAAATTCATATTTAAATTCTTCTTTTGTATTAAACATTTACTACTTTCCTTCCTTTACAACACTTTTCTTTGTCTTCTTCTCCTTAGAAGACGTTTTTTTAGCTGGTTTATGGTATTCAAATACCATAGCGCTAAATGGTGCTAACTTTACATGAATACTCTGTGCTTCATTGATACAAGTACCCTTCTTTGATCTTAAAGCACGTGTATTTGTGTAATTAGAACCGTTATAAATATCTTTATCTGTATTCAAGATTTCTTTATAGCTTCCGGCAAATGGTACTGGCACAGCATAATTCTTATGACTATTACCAATAAAGTTAGCTACTACAACTAAACAGTTGCCTTTCTTATCAAATCGAGCATATGAGAATACACTCTGATTATGATCATCTACAACCAGCCATTTAAATCCTTCTGGATCATAATCCATACTATAAAGAGCTGGATGTTCTTCAACCATCTTATTTAAATCCTGTATAAAATGATGGAAAGAATCATGCTGTGGATATTCTAAGATATTCCAAGCCAATGCTTTTCTTTCATCCCATTCCTTGTATTCACCTAATTCATTACCCATGAAATTAAGCTTCTTACCAGGATGAGTCATCATATATGTATATAAAGCTTTTGCCTGTGCGAACTTGTCTCCATCAAGTCCCCACATCTTATTTAAAATAGTGGCTTTACCATGAACCACTTCATCATGTGAGAATGGCAAAATAAATCTTTCTGAATAGAAATACATCATTGAGAAAGTTAATAAATTATGATCATATTGACGATAAACTGGATCTTCTTTGAAATACTTCAATGTATCATTCATCCAGCCCATATCCCACTTATAATCAAATCCTAAACCGCCATCTTTAACTGGTTTAGTAACATATGGGAAATCAGTTGAGTCTTCTGCAATAGTCATTAATGTAGGATATCTTTCATGAATCTGTTCATTCATAGTCTTTAGGAACTCTAAAGCCCCATTGTTTGCACCGAAGTCTTTATTACCTTTCCAGTAAATAAGGTTGCTGACAGCATCAAAACGAATACCATCAATATGGAATTCTTCTGCCCAGAAATGAACAGCACTCTTTAAGAATGAACGTACAGTATCTTTTGTTACATCAAAATATACTGAATCCCATTCAGTATAACGGTTATTCACATCTGCATATTCATAAACCCAGCCTCCATCAAACTGATAAAGACCATGTCCATCTTTAACAAAATGAGCAGGCACGAAGTCCATAATGACACCTATACCTTCTTTATGACAGGCATTAATGAAATTCTTAAGCTGTTTTGGATGTCCATAACGACTTGTTGCACTAAAATAACCTGTTGCCTGATATCCCCAAGAGCCATCAAATGGGAACTCATTTAAAGGCATTACTTCAATATGTGTATAGCCCATCTTCTTTACATAAGGAATGATTTCATCAATCATTTCTTCATATGTATAAAATTCTCCATCAGATGTATCTGTAAATTCCTTTTTCATCTTCCAAGAACCAAGATTCGCTTCATAGATATTCATGTTACGATCATAGTTATTAGAACGTGACTTCATCCATCTAGAATCATGCCAGTGATAGCCTTCTAAGTTATATACCTTAGATGCTGTACCTGGTCTAATTTCACTGAAAAAGGCATATGGATCTGCACGATCAACAATAGCTCCAGAAGGTGTTTCAATTCTATATTTATAAAGGTCATACTGCTTTAGCCCTTCAATATAGAGAGTCCACACACCACCATCATTATATCTCTCCATATAATGCTGTGTTCCGTCCCAGTTATTAAAATTACCTATAACCTGAACACTTCTTGCATGTGGTGCATATACTGTAAAGCGAACGCCCTTTTTATCCGGATGAGCACCGAATACCTTATATGCCTCTAAACACTTTCCTTCAAAAAACAATTTTATCAAAAAATTATCTAACATACCTATATGTCTCCCTTCATAAACTTTATTATACAATAAATATGACCAAAATTCATTCTTTTCAGACAATATAGGCAAAAAAATGTAAACGGTTACTTGATTGTGATGTCCTGAATGTTATTTAATACGATAGAAACTGTTCCATCAGGGTTTTCTTTCTTTTCAAAAGTAGAGCCATTCACATATTCATCTACTGGCATAGTTATCTGAATATTCTCATCAAGAGTAATCTTAACAACCTCTACAGAACGTCCTAATGCGTTTAAAGAAATTGTATCATCTTCACCAATTCCAAGATCCTTTAACATTGTTTCTGATTCTTCCTGAGCCTGATAATCTCTTTCCATAACCTTACGAACTACTTCTATCGGTTTAACAAGTTCTCCCATCTGTGTTCTTTCTAATATTTCCTGTTTCACAAGTGGAAGTGCTTCTTTATCATTCACATGATAAATATCATCAATCTTATTTACTACTTTCTTCATAGTAGAAATCTTCTGACGATCAGTCAACTTCTCTTCACCCTTGATCCACTGACTATTTAAATAAGTATCCATCTTGCCATCAATCAAGTACTTCTTCTCAATAAGAGATATCTTCTTATGATCTGTATCTATAATAATTGCTTCATCAACTGCCGTACCAATCTGAGGAAGAACCTGTCTTCTTGTAATACGGACATTTTCCTCTTCTACAAGAGATACAGAATTATACTTATAATTAAGCTTTAAAGCAGCAATAATATGCACACCATCACGATAGCAGTCCACATAAAGAATATTACTATTAGGCATTTCTTCAATCACTGAACCTAATGCAAAGAACTTTTCACTAATTTCCTTTGCCTGCTTCTTGAATTCTTCATCGTCTTCAAGCATCTTATCTGCACGAAGTAATAATTCATGAAGTGAAGGAACAACGAGTTCTTTAATAGCTGGACTGTATAAAGCTTTTTCTACTTTTTTATGATAATATTCCTGAGTTGTATCATTTAATTCACAGAAATCTTCACTTAAATATATCTTACGATGCTCAAAATCAAGCATATGCATCATGATTTTATTAATAATAATTGTGTTCATTTAAATTCTCCTTTCACGTGTGTCATTATAGCAAATTTCTTCTATTCCTCAACCTTTTCTTCTTCAATTTATTATAACAATACCCCTCATTTTGTGGTACTATTTCCTTAGGTGATTATTATGGACAACAAAAATTTTAATTTTCCAGATGATAAGATTTTCCAATATATTACATATGGTATTGTCTTAGCTTTTATTCTTTTTAATTTAGAATCAGTATGGGACTTCTTCCTTAATGCATTAGGGCTTGCAAGACCCTTCTATATTGCGATAGTCATTGCATTTGTGATTAATATTCCAATGAAACTAGTAGAGAAGTTGCTTGTGAAAGCAAGAGAACAATTGACGAAGAAAAAACCTAACCTAAAGCTTCCTCGATTCTTAGTAGAGGGAACTCGTGGTATTGCGATGGCTATCACTATTATATGTTTACTATTAATATTAGTGATGTTCTTCTCATTCATCATTCCTAGAATTGGAGAAAGCTTCTCATTCTTATTCTCTAACTTAGATAATTATGCAAGAAGACTTGCTGTCTATATTACTTCTATATGTAAAAGATTTAATATTGATTATTCAGTAACAGTAGATGAAGTACAGAAATGGTTTGCCTCTATTGATTTAAGTACAATTCTTGCGACTGCAGGTAATTTCCTAGGTAATCCTCATTTTAAAACAACAGAATTTGTATCAAATGTTGGTGGTTCATTCATTACTGCCATCACTTCATTCTTTATGGCTCTCTATCTTCTTGCAAATAAGGAAAAACATCTTGAACAAGGTAGAAAACTCATTGCATATATATTAGGTCATAAACGTGCAGGTGTCGCTTTTGATATCATGAGTGAAGCCAATCATTACTTTAATAGTTTTGTGACAGGACAGATGTTAGAAGCAACATGTTTTATGTTGGAGGTTTATATTGCGATGCGTTTATTTAGTATGCCTTTCCCTGAATTAATTGCGATTATGGCTTTCTTATTTAGCTTTGTACCAATGTTTGGTAATTTTATTACCTTCTTTGCGGGACTCATCTTAGTGGCTGCAGCACAGAGTAAGAGCATGTTAGCTTTTGCGATTATTTATCTTTGCTTACAGCAGTTTGAAGGTAATTTTGTATATCCTAAGATTGTAGGTAAATCTGTAGGTATAGGTGGTTTATTTGTCTTATTAGGTATTACTATATTTGGTAATCTATGGGGTGTTGTTGGTGTACTTATTGGTGTACCTCTTACTGCTTTGATCTATGCTGTTATCTCTAGAATCATTAATATCGGACTCTATCAGAAACATATAGAAGTTACATACAATAACCTCTATAGATTAGATGAAGATGGAAATCGTTTAGAAAATAAAGTCAAGCCAAAAAAAGATTCCTCTATTTAACAGGAATCCAAATATTATGCCAGTTGAAGTATTCTTCTTCTGGTTTCCACATAGAAACAATCTGAGTAAAGATGTCACCATCTAACTCTAGATTGTTTTTTTTCATATATTCAAAAGCAGGTTCTAATACTTCATAAGTGAGTATTTGTGAAGAACGTGATGAGAAGCTCATATAAAGACAAGTTCTAGGAGGATAGTAATGCACATATTCTGTTTCTTTAATATCAAATAATGATGCAAACTGTTCTTCTATCCCAACGCCAAAATAAAAATCTTTGTTTTCTGTTTCTATATGTTCTTTTGGAAATAATGCAGTAGAGAAAATAAAAGGAACATATTGTGTAAACTGTTTAAGTTCTTCTTTTTCCTGTTCACTTAAGTTCAATGTATAACATTTCTGTGTATCTATACGAAAAATACCAGGACTTGTTCTTAGAGTGAAATTCTTTTCTTCAAAATTATTAATGAGAGCTCTATTAGTACGCATCTTCTTTAAAAGATTCATATTATAAATGATGTTCTGTTCGATGATTTTTTCCTGATTATCTAATACATCATCTATTTCTTCTAATGTGCGCTTCTGAAGGATTTTAGATGTTTCATCTATAGTAAGTCCAAAACCTAAATAACAGCGTGCACGAATAATCATATGAAGATCCCAGGTTGTATAATAGCGATAGTTTGTCTTTTCATTATGAATAGGAGCAATGATTCCTTTTCTTTCATAATAACGTATTGTTTCTGGTGTAATACCTAGTATTTTCGCAAGTTCTCCAATTGTATAAGTATTATACATTTCACGTCCTGCCACTCAAAATGTGATTAAATATACCCACATCGAGATAATGTAAGTTCTCACGAACATTACTTACTATTTTATTGTGTATGCTTTCGATTGACCGAAATCATATCTACTCACAAGTTCTTGTACACTTCATAGTCGTAAATTCCCGAAGTAGCCTTCGGTACATACTTACGTTTGCGTTTGTTTATGCAACTTCGTAAGTCGTAGCATCTCTCAGATTAGTAGCAGCATTGAAATCTTTGTCTTCGATATAGCCACAGTCACATCTGAAAAGTCTATCTGAAAGCTTTAAATCTTTCTTGATACTTTTGCAGCAGTGACATGTCTTAGATGATGGGAACCATCTATCTACAACTCAAAGTTCAATTCCATTCTCCCTGCACTTAGCTTGAAGCTTTGTTTTAAATTCATAAAACTTCTGAGAAGAAACTGCCTTTGAAAGATGCTTGTTCTTCATCATTCCTGATACGTTTAGATCTTCAATCGTTATATAAGATGGCTTGGTTTTCACTATCTCTGCGATTATCTTATTGATGTAATCAGTACGAGTATTGTCGATTCTCTGATGAAGCTTCTGTATCTTAAGCCTTTGTTTTTGTATATTTCTTTTTTGAGTGGACCCTCCTTTCTTTATATTTTCATACTTTCGAGAAAAACTTCTTTGTTCTCGAATAAGCTGTTTTTCAAGCTTCCTTAATTTTGCAGATTTATTGATGTTCTTATAAGTCTTTCCATTAGAGACAATCGCAAAGTCCTTTAATCCAAAATCAATGCCAATTCCTTTACTGGAATGACTGGCTATCGCTTTGTCTAGGATTTCTACAAAAACTGAAACGTAGTATCTGTCAGCCTTTATTGAGACATGACCGCTCTTAATTACGTATCCATCTTTTGTAGTTGGAATATATCCTTTCTCTTTGATGCGTACCCAGCCAAGTGACGGAATCTTGATTCTGTGTCTTTCGCAAAGGCAATCTTTTGGATTATTCCTTACAAAATACATTTTCACATCAGACTTGCCTTTCTTCTTGAATTTTGGAAAGGCGCTCTTGTGATTAAAGAAATCTTCAAATGCGGTCTGTCCGTTATTTACTGCCTGTGTTATCGATTTTGAATAAGCTTTCTTGATCCAAGAATATTCTGGATGGCTCGGAAGAAACTCATTGTTGAGCCATACTCTGAACTGGCTGCTGCTCATAAACTTTCTGCCACTTTCATGAAGTTCCTTATTATGAGCAAGATAGAAGTTATAGATAAATCTGCAAGTACCTATTGTTTTACGAATCTTGACTTTCTGCTCATCTGTCGGATTTATTTCCGTCTTGAAGCTCTTCAGCAATTCCCTCATCCCTTTCTATCAGCTTTTTTATACTTACGAAGCCCTTTACAACCTGCAGGAGAACACATGAAGTATTGAAACAATATCCTGCATGAGTTCTTCATCTGATTTGTAATCTAATTGTAGAACAAATGGAAAATCCATATATTCAGTTTAGCTTCATGAATGCCTATTAATCGGTGTTAAAAAAATAATTTTCACTAACCTATGGTTTGTAGGTATTCAAATTATGCTTTTGATTTTATGTTCCAATACTTCATCTAATAAATCGTTACACGGTTTCCATAATCTTCAGTACACTGGTCTGCAATAATTCTTTTGCATTACAAAACTATCTTAAAAATGTAACTTGATTTAGTAAATGATGATTATAAGTATAATAATGCCTTTAGTTTGGGTTCGGTTTGCCTTTAAAGTTCCTTTTCTATCTCAACGTTATAATATCTTGACAGATACGCCTAAAAGTTCAGCAAAATCCTTTAATTTGTAATTTATGATATTTGATGTGTTCATTTTAACGCTCTTCTTTGAGCAGATTTGAACACATTTAATCACAATAGTCAATATATTTAGTTACTTATATTTTCCTCCTTAAAACTGTTTGAGAGTTCTTACCCATTATATCAAAGAAAACCCTATCATTTATGCTTATTTTAAGCAATTTTAACCTATTGACTCTCAAACTATTTGAGACTCTATAATCAACTTGTAAATTTTTTAACAAAGGGAGAGAAACGAAATGGATGAAAGAAAAGTAGTTTTGATCACTGGCGGAGCCATGGGTCAAGGACGTGCACATGCATATAAATATGCAGAAAATGGATTTGACGTTGTGTTAGCTGATATGCAGGAACCAACTAGTGAAGCATTTAAAGAAACAATCGCACATTGTAAATCAATAGGTGCAAAAGTACTTGCTGTTAGGGCAAACATCACTTCTACAGAAGATATGGAAAACCTATTCAAGAGTGCATGGGATACTTTTGGACGTATTGACGTTGTCATTGCGAACGCAGGCGTTATTAACTTTGCCTACACTTGGGAACTAACAGATGAACAGGTAGAAAAAGTCATCAACATTAACCTTATCGGTACTTGGCGTACAGATAAGTATGCAGCACAGTATATGTTGAAGCAGGGATTTGGTCGTATTATTAATATTTCTTCTACTTCAGGATTATATGGCACACCAAAGCTTGCAACATATTGTATGAGTAAATGGGGGATCTTAGGATTAACTAAGACACTTGCAAAAGAAGTAGGTTCTAAGGGTATTATCGTGAATGCATTATGTCCTACAAAGGTTAAAACACCTATGTGTGAAACAATGGAATATGTACAGTTTATTAATGATTTAACAGGTAAAGATTTCAAATCTGTTGAAGAAATGTACAATGGCGTACCATTCCTTGATGTAGAAGATATTTCTTCTATGGTTTATTGGTTAGGTACCAGTCGTGAAGCAGGCAAATTTAATGGCCGTGAAGTTGCTTTAGACTTAGGTACATTACAGTAGGAGGATTATCATGAATATTACGAAAGCAACACGCTGGCGTGTGTTTGCAGGAGTATGGATTCAGTCTTTATTCACTTCTGCCACTGCCTTCTTCAGTTTATTCTGTTTGCCATTATGTAATCAGTTTGGATGGAGTACTTCTGATTTCTCAATGGCTTATACTATTTATATGTTTATTTATTGTGCTGTAGGCTTTATTGGTGGTATTTTAGCTGAAAAGTTACAGCCTAGAGTTGCTATCTATATGGGTCTTGCATTATTTGCAGGTGGATGAGTATTAACAGGTTTTGCGAATACAATCCCATTCTTATATGTAGCTTATGGTGTAATTGCTGGTGCTGGTGCTGGTATGATTTATCCAGCATGTCTTCCAACCGCTTTAAAATGGTTCCCTGACAAGAGTGGTTCTATTTCTGGTTTAGTACAGGCTGGAGCCGCATGTGGACCATTCATTATGTCCCCAGTCGCTCAGATGCTTATCTCTACATATGGTGCACAGACTGCATGTAAGATTCTTGGTGTGATCTTCTTAATTGGTGTTGGTACTGTTGCTTGGATGATTGTACCTTGTCCTGATGGATGGACTCCTGAAGGATGGACACCATCAACAACACAATCTAAAGAATTAAATACAAAAGACTATAACATCCCACAGATGGTTAAAACACCTATCTTCTGGGTATTAGTAGTTATGTTTATCTTTGCGAATGCAGCAGGAACTATGATGGTCTCAGCCACTTCACCAATTGCTCAGAAACAGATTGGTTTAAATGCGATGAGTGCAGCACTTTGTGTATCACTTATGACTTTATTTAACATGTTTGGTCGTATTTCATTTGGGTTTATCTATGATAAATTAAAGGGATGGAACTCACTTATTCTTGTATTACTTATTAACGGTATCTCAATGTTGATGTTAACTATGGCCCATTCTTATGCATACTTCATCTTATGTATTGCCTTAGTAGGATTCTCATTTGGTGGATTACTTGTCGTATTTGCGCCTATGGTTAAGATCATCTTTGGTTCTAAGTACTATAACAGAAACTATGGTTTAATCTTCATTGGCTATGGTATCGGTGCTTTTGTAGGTCCTAAGATTTCAGCAAGTTTCTTTGATGCCACTGGATCATATGTAATGGGTTATATCGGTTCAGCTATTCTTGCAGCACTTGCGATTGTATTAGTACTAGTAGCTAAGAAGTTACAGAAAACTATGAACTAATATTAAAACGACACTTGATGTGTCGTTTTAATATCTAAAGAAACAACAGAAGAAACACTCCTTTATTAAGCTATGATAATTCACACCCACTCGCAGTGTGGCTAAATATAGACTATAATATAGCCACATGAAAGGAGTTGATTCTATGCAGATTATTCCAATGCGTGATTTAAAAAATACGGTTGAAGTAGAACGTCGCTGTGCAGAAGAAAACGGCCCTGTATTCGTAACCAAGAATGGATACGGCAGATTAGTTGTTATGGACATCGATTATTATGAAAAAATTATGAGAAAGATGGATGAAGCAATAACAATATTGGATGGTTTGAAAGATGTAAAATCCGGAAACACAGTAGAAGGAGATGCTGCAATTTCTAATATAAGGAGCAAGTATGGCATCTAAATTTGGATATCGACTGACCAAAAGAGCAGAATCTGATTTAGACGGAATTGTCTCATATATCGCAATTGACCTTGCAAATCCACAAGCTGCATCAGATTTCGTAGATAAGCTACTGTATAATATTGAAGAAGCAAGAGTTTTTCCTGAAAATGGTTCTCTTGTAGATAATGAATTTTTACAGTTAGAAAATGTGAGAAAGAAATTGATTGGAAAATATATCATGTACTATCTTCCGAATACTGTAGAGAATATAATCTTAATCCTACGTATTGTATATGGTAAACAAAATATCACTGATATTCATATAAAACTGGATATTTGATCACGTAAGCATCGGTCACGAATTGATCGATGCTTTTATTTATAGATCCAGATAAGTTCCATTCCTTTATAGTGCCTTTTGCGCACTTATAGGAATAATGCCATCTTCTTTCTCTATCAAGAAATCAGTATCATCTGCGCAATATATACTCACATGTTCTGTTGCCATAAACTGCTGACATATATATTGTTTACTTAGTGTATGCTCATCAAGTTTTGCTATACATCCTAATAATCCTATATCTAATAGATATAATTGAAATGTATTGAAATCCTCATGTATTTTCAAGGGTGGTTTTACCTGTCTCACACGATTCACTATGTATATCAATCCACAATCAGCTAACCACTTAACAGCCACATCAAAACCTTTACCACGTTTCCCTTCATATGTATTATTAGAAATCTGAATTGGAATACTATTCCATACTTTACTTATTTTTGGACGCGGAAAATCATGTTCATAATCTAATAGAATTCTCTTCTGTATATTGCGTACTTCATCATAACTATGATGACTCACAAAATGTTGTACAGCTTCTGGCATACCACACACAAAATAATAGTCCTTCAAAGCATCAATTTGTTTAGTTGCTAATAAGAATTCCTTATAGCTAAGTGGATAGAGGTTCATAAGATATACTTTACCTACTGGAAATGATGTCCTTTGATGAAGCGCGATACCCAAAAGTGAGCCTGCACATACAATATGATATTCAGGCGCATTTTCATAAAAGTATTTTAAAGCAGATAACGCTTGCGGAACTTCTTGAATTGCATCAAATATAAGAAGTGTATTATCCGGATCAATTTTCTGATCACTAAACAGTTCTATTCCTATTATTAAACCATTTGTATATGAATCATAAGAGAATAAGTCAGACATTGTTGTATTTGAATCAAAATTAATATAGATAGTCTTATTATATACTTTTTCTCTAAATTCTTTCACCAGACAGGTTTTTCCAACCTGTCTAGTCCCCTAAATCGAAGCCTTATGATTTGCCTTTTATTTCTATCTAAATATAGCAAATTGATACATATAAATATCCCCTCGTATAATATGTACGTAATCAGTTAATGAATTCTATCGATTCATTATTGATTGTACATTCTAAT
>NZ_JBHSEB010000005.1:0-2382 GCF_042651925.1 Catenibacterium sp. GCM10023432
TTCCACCTGTTTATTAATTTAATTTGCGGTTTTATTACTTTTTATTATGGGTAGAGTTTGCGGTTTAACACATTAATATAATAGCTGATATGATAATCACTCATTTTTGCGAGTGTATTATCGTCTGAAGCAGTAATTGTGATTAAAGTACTGCCTGCTGCTTTATAATCATTGGCTTTTCTAATAAGTTCTACAGTATCTCCTGAGATAGACAACATAACGACAACTATATCAGTCCCATCCATAGATACCTTCTGGTATGGATCTGTTAAGGCAGCACTAAAGAAACCATTACCAGAAAAGCGTCTTGCTGCATATTCTGCAATCTTAGCTGAATCTCCCATACCATCAAAAATAATCATATTCGCATCACCTAGTATATATGCGATTTCTTTGAATAAATCCTGATAATAAGGGGTATTGAACTTCTTTAAACAGTCAATAGTTTCATCTAAGTCATTCACCATATAAAGAGAGACTTCTTTTTCTTCTTTCTTATAAGCATATTTTAATTCCGGAAAACTGTCATATCCCATCTTTTTCACAAAGCACATAATAGAAGCTGTAGATGTAGGAATCTCCTCTGCCAGTTCTCTTATACTCATATAAGGAAATTGAATGCTGTGCTTCAATATATAGTTATATATACGCATATCTGTTGTACTAAAGCTTTTAATTCTTTCTTCATTAAACATCTAACAATTACCTCTATATACATTCTTTAAATATTTCTTAGCTACTTCTACCATTTGGTCAATAAGTTCTATAGATGTAGGAGATTCATGATAATGATACTCGGGAAAATAACGTGTGATATGTAACACAATATTCGAATCAATAGACGCTAACCACTTTGCTTCTTCTTCCATATCTTCGAGACTATCATTGATACCAGGTACAATCAAAGAAGTGACTTCTAGATGACTTGTAGAAGCATAGTAAATACTCTTTTTTACTGTGTTTAAGTCACCTGATAATTTCTTATAAATATCTTCTTTAAATCCTTTTAAATCAACATTCCATGCATCTACTAAAGGAGATAACTCCTTTATATATTTCTCTTCTATCATTCCATTAGAGACTATAACAGTCTTTAATTCATGCTTCTTACATAATACAAATGTCTCACAAATAAATTCATAACTGATCAGTGGTTCATTATAAGTAAACGCAATACCGATATTCCCTTCTTTTTTGAGATCTAAGGCGACTTCAACAAGTTTTTCAGATGTTGTATGCACCTGTACAGAAGAGCCTTTATCCTGTGATATGGTGTAGTTCTGACAGAAAGGACATTTCATATTACAGCCGTAAGAACCGACAGATAGAATCTGTGTTTCAGGATAGAAATGATAGAGAGGCTTCTTTTCAATAGGATCTAATGACAGTGATGTAATAGCACCATAATCTTTAAGTACTATGCTTCCTTCTTTATTCATTCTTTGATGACAGAATCCTGTCTGTCCTCCTTTTAATACACAATGATGAGGACATAAATCACATCTAATCATGTCTGATCACCTTGAATCTTTCTATCTTGATCTTCTCTCCTTCATGAATACTTGCCTTATGACAAGCTATCTGAATCTGATCAGTCACTGTATCCACACCCTCTAGAGAAGGAAGGAGTAAACCTCTTTTAGAACCATGGGATACTATAATACCATAGATATGAGGATCTAATGTACTGATATCTTCTACTGGTTCTATTTCTCCTAATACATCGACCGAGATAACGAGATTATCTAGTTCTTCTTCTGTAATAGGATCAAAGCGTGGATCTTCACTACATGCACTGATCGCATTATGTACTATTTCTAAGGCAATATTATCCTGTACAGGCATAAAGGTACCAATACAGCCTCTTAAACGTCCTTCTTCATGAATAGATACAAAGATACCTGCACGTCTTTTCATCTCTTCTGTGACTTCTGGAATGATTTCTACTTTCTCTTTCACATAATGTTCTATTGTGGTTCTAGCCAATCTGACATAGTTATCTTCATGTTCTTTGATCTTCTTAACTTCTTCCTGCATCTTCTTTTTATATTGGTTTCCTATATCACGTGTTAAATCTTCGCCACATATTTCAAAGCCACATATACCATAACCTACTCCAAACGGTCCTTCATAAGAATAAAAGTTTAGTTTAATCTTTTTTTGATCTAAAGCACCTGCCATGATTTGAAATGATCTCAGTCCACATTCAGATGCAGCTTCTATAAAGAGTGGATCAAAGGTTAAGAAACGCATAAAATCGCTATTCTTCCATGCTGTAATAATATCATGATCAAAGAGCGGTCCTTCTTCTTTCTGACTACTCCCACGGGCAAGCCCGTGGGGTTCCTACTATCAAGTTTAGCTTGTAATCGTACATCATTT
>NZ_JBHSEB010000006.1:0-18970 GCF_042651925.1 Catenibacterium sp. GCM10023432
ATATCACTTCTAGATAAAATAAAAAACTAGAATTATTACTTGATTAACTTCTAGTTCTATAATACGAAAAGAGTTATTCGTGCTTCTACTTACTTCTCATTTCCATCAAGACATAAATATTCAGACTTTATCTATAATGCCTCACATTTTACAAGTGTGGACTACGATGCTTCTAAACATCAAAAAGGTCTTTATTTATTCAAAGGGAAACATTTTAGTGAGAATGTAGATGATGAATATGATAACTATGATTACTTGATGGGAGCAGATTTAGACTACAACAATCCTGAAGTTGTCAAAGAAGCCATCAACTGGGGACTCTGGTATAAAGATATCACACATCTCGATGGCTTTCGATGTGATGCCATTAAACATATAGACTCTTCTTTCTATGAACATTGGATCACTACAATGCGCCAACATTCTAAAAAAGAACTCTTTTCTGTAGGTGAATACTGGGGAGACATAGATCATTTATGTCATTATCTCAAATCCATACACTTCTGTATGAGTTTATTTGATGTTCCTTTACATTATCATTTCTATGATGCGAGTCATTCTAATGGTTATTATGATATGCGAGAACTCTTCAATAATACGTTAGTACAAAGATATGACAAATATGCTGTCACATTTGTGGATAACCATGATACACAGCCAGGACAATCTCTCACTTCTTTTATTGAAGATTGGTTCAAACCACAGGCCTATGCCTGCATATTATTGAGACAAGAAGGTTATCCATGTATCTTCTATGGAGATTATTATGGTATACCTCATGATCATATTTCATCTAAGAAAGAATTATTAGATAAGATAATGAAACTAAGAAGACAATATGTAGAAGGAATTAGACATGATTATATAGATGATCCTGATGTTATTGGATGGACTTATGAAACAGGACTTGCAGTGATATTAACCAATAGTAAAGGTGACACAAAACGTATGTTTGTAGGTAAACAATATAAGCGTATGACAGATGGTAAACATACAATTGATATTGTAGATGGATATGGAGAGTTCATCTGTGATGCAGCTTCTTTGAACCTTTATGTTGTCTGTAAATAGTTCTATAGGTAGAAATACGATATATATAACTGTGGATAAAATATATTTCCAAATTTTGAAAATACCTGAATTTTAAATGTAAACGGTAGTAAAGTAAGTTAGAATAATTAAAAAGAAGGTGTGGAGAAATTATTCAATAGGGAGGAGACACTTGTTGGAATTTACTTACAGTCAGGTGGAAAGTCTGAATGAGACTGAAGCCTACGTTTATAATTATGTTGTGAAAAACACAAAGAAGGTATTAAATGAAAGTATTCGTGAATTAGCCAATGATACACATGTATCTACGGCAACAATCATGCGTTTTTGTAAGAAGATGGGTTGTGAAGGTTTTACAGAATTAAAGTATAGATTGAAAGAGTCTGAAGAAATGCAGGAGACCAAAGAAGACAATGTGGCTGATCAATTTGGTTTTTTTATAGAAAAAATAAAATCATCTGATTATTTGGATAGTATTCATAGGGCTGCTGAGATTATTAAACAGTCTGATTTAATTCTTACGCTAGGTATTGGTACTACTGGTGATTTTGCAAAATATACATCACGTTTATTAAGTGGTGTGGGCTATTGTTGTTATGGGGTGGATGGAGCTGCTTATCCTGTGCAGAGAGTTGCTGAAGGACATCAGGAAGTTATCATTGCATTTTATGAAAGGATACAAAAAAAGCTTCTTTTTGAAGAAATCTATCGTTATAAGAATAAGAATTATATGATTATTATGTTTTCAAATAATAACATGGGAAGTATGGAACATTTATGTGATGAAGTGATTCATGTTTCTGATGGCAGCGTTATGCTAGGAAAAATACATTCTGGAATTCCTATGCTTTATGCGATAGAAAAACTAGCTTATGAACTAACAAAGTAACATTGTTACAAAAAAATGTAACATGTAACCGTTTTCCAGGGAACGGTTATTTTTTTTATTCTATTGTGATACCCTATGTACATAGTATATTTATTTACAAGTTAAAAGGTACTGTTATGAAAAAGCATTGCGTTTTTATTAGTCTAATAGTTGTTTGTATTGTGATGTTCATCATTACGACTTGGTGTCCATTCTATGTAGTAGAGGGTGAATCCATGAATCCGACATTAGTAAATAATGATGTTGTATGTATTAAGAAAACAAAGTCTTTCAAGCAGGGAGACTTAATTGCGTTTCAGTATAATAATAAGCTGCTGGTGAGAAGAGTGATTGGTTTGTGTGGGGATAAAATCAACATTGATTCAAACGGCTATGTATTTGTGAATGAGAAAAAGTTAGATGAAAACTATATACAGAACAGAAAAGACAATCCACTACGTGACGAAGTATTCCCTTATACAGTTCCAGAAGGACAGATATTTGTATTAGGGGATAATAGACATCGTGCAATAGATTCAAGAATGCGTGATTTAGGTTGTATTGATAATGATAAGATTATTGGTCAAGTCGTTATGAAGATTTATCCTATCACCCACTTTTCTGTTTATTAAGGGAAAGGGGACATTTAGATGACAGAATATAATATTTTAAACAAACCAGGCAGAAAGAAAATGATGTTATTTTTTTGCTTGGTTTTTTTAACAGCTATTGCATTCTTCTATATTAATAGTGCTAGAATGGATGATTTTACATCATTGATTACTGATGCAACTGTACAATATCAAAATAATGGTGTGATGAAGGATTATACAGCTGATGTCCATCTTGAAGACAATACACCTCTTTCTTTCCTTATTAAAGCAACTGTTCCTCAAGGAACACTTGCTTCAATAGAAAATGTAGAAAGTGAAGAAGAAACAACTCAGGAAACAGTTGTAAAGAATCAAACATTAACTTATAACCTACCAGAACAATTAAAGGTAGAAGATACACAAACAAATAAGTTATATCTAGAAAATGATTTAGTACATTCTATTGGTACTTATGAGATTAGAAATAATTTATTAACTATGTATTTTGATGAAGATCATGTGAATACGAATGCAGAAGGTGAATTAAAACTTGCATTGGTATTAGAAACAGATTCTTCTCATGTTATTTATGATGTCAATGGTTCTTCTCTTGTTTCATTCAATACTAAGAATATTGAGTTAAATAAGTATATAGAACAACCTGTTGAAACAACAGTTACTAATCAGATGGATGAACAGGTGGTGGAAGAGGTTAAGAATAATGCGCCTGCCACTTCAGTAGTTAATTCTGCTGCTGTAGCACCTGAAACACCTGTAACAGTATCAGATAATGATACAGCTATTCAGCCAAAAGCTGAAGAAAGTACTGATTTTGGCCAATATATTACATCAGCAGATGTCAGCAAGATCCAAAATGGTAGTTGGGTTTCATCTAAATCATTTGAAGATGGTGATCAGGTTAAGGTGCATATTAACTATAATTTACCTGCAAATATTGTTACAACCGACAAAGATAAAATCTCTTATCAGCTTCCTAATGGCATAAAGCCATTAAAAGAAGAAACTGGTTTAGTATATGCATCTAATGGTAAAGCAGTTGGTACATATCGAATTACCACCGATGGTAAAATCACTATTGATTTTAATGCTGATTTTGCGACTGGGGAACCATTCTCAGGATATATTGAATTCCAGGGTACTGTTTCATCAGATGGTGCTGATGATGATGGTTCAGTAAAATTTGATGGTGATGGTGGTGAAATCACAGTCAAACCAAGTAAAGAGCAATATGATTTGAATATGTCTAAACAAGCTTCATTAAATGAAGATGGAACAGTCAGCTATACAGTCAAAGCAAGTACTAAAAATGGTACTGAAGGTACTGTGAAGATTGAAGATAAGTTTGTAGATTGGAATTCTGCCAAGGCAGAATATAATGTAAATAGCTTTAAAGTAATAAAGAAAGATAAAGATGGTATTAGCACACCGATGACTGCAACACCTTCAATCAATGGTGAATCATTTACTATTAATGATCTTCCAAAACTTGAAGCTGGTGAAAGCTATGAAATCACTTATACAGCAACAGCAACACCTAGTAATAAAGATGGTTCTGGATCACTTACAAATAGTGTAAAAGGAACAAGTGGAAACACCTCAAAAGAAACATCTACATCAATCACTATTTCTAATTCAATGATTTCTAAATATGGTGGATATGACCAGAATACTGGAAAGATGAACTGGAGTATTACAATTAATCCAGATAAGAAAGATATTGGTGGTTATGTATTCAATGATACGATTGATAATAACTTAAAGATTCCTACTCCTATTACTGTAAAGCGAAGTGATGGTTCTACATTTACTATTGACTCACTACCATATACATTCCCACAAGGTTCTAGTCAAACCTATACAATTGAATATCAGACTGATGCGCCAAAAGAGAATGTTATCGTAACGAATACAGGCACCATTGGTAAAGATGGTACAACTTATGAAAGTAGTTATGGTGTTGGTGTAAATCATAGAGACTGGGACATCACAAAATCTTCAACAGGTAATACTGTTTCAGAAGATGGTCAATTTATAACTAATACATGGCAGGCTTATATGAAGCTTCCTGATAAAGAAATTACTTCTGTTACTTATTCTGATGTGATTAAGAATGGTACATCTACTGGAGATAAAGAATTTAATGGTGAACACTATGCAGTCTTATCTCAGTTAAAAGAAGAAATCAATAACAATATTGAACTTAAAGATGCGAATGGAAAATCGATTTTTAAAAATGATTTAGAAATTACTATTAAGTTCTATTCAGATGAAAATAAAAATAATGAAGTTACTGATGATGATGCACATGTTAAAGCATTTGAAGTAACTGTAAAGAAGAAAGATGACAGTGAATTTGTAGGGCAGTCTTTAAATATTTCTTCTTATCATACGACTGCTGATTTAAAAGATGTCAAAGAAGGTATTGATTATTATTTTGTGAACAAAGGTACTGTTCAGGATAAAGAATCTGAAAGTAAAGTCACTTACAACAAGCCTAAGAAGTTTGTGAAACAGGGCTTTGGTAAGATCGATGGTGGTACATATGATAAATACTCTTCTAGTAAAGTAAGTACTGATTATATAAGTCGTGATGGAAAACTATATTATAGAATCATATTTACTCCAGACTCAAATGAACAAATCAGTGTGACTGATACATTACCTAAAGGTACAAAGTTATTTAAAAAAGGAGAACGTGCTGATTATACTAATAGCAGTTATAAATCAAATCCTGCAGATCGTGGTTCCCCTGAAGCAATCTACCATTTTGGTGATAATGCTGAATGGTATTGTGATGGAGATGCGAATTTTACAGATATAAGAAAATATTTCAAATATTCATATGATGAAACTACTAATAAAATAACTTTCACATTTACTACAGGCTATAACCAAGCAGATGGTGATTATAATACAGGAAAGAGAGATCATCCTAATGGTGCCATTGCGATTTATTATGCAGTTGATATTACTTCTGATGAATTCTGGAAAGATCTAAAGAATGAGAATAAAGAATATACAAATACATTAGAGTATGAAGGAAAGAGTCAGGAACAGCATACTGAGGTAGAACGCGAAACTCAGAATGTAACAAAAACAGCAAGACAGATTGAGAATTCTACAAAAGTAGAGTATTTAGTTGTTATTAATCCTGCAGCAAAGGATTTGAATCCTAAGTCAGATAAAGTAACTCTTACTGATAAACTGGAGTATTATGACAATAACATTTCACCTTACTTAGTTCTATCTAGTTTGAAATTATATGAATATGATGCTAATAAAGATGATCATAAAGGTAAGTTGATAGATGCAAGTCGATATCAAGTTCAAATAGATGATGCAACACATAAACTAACAGTAACACTTCCTGATGAGTTAGCATGTGTTCTTGGATATCAATATGATTTTGATATTGGACAGGCAGCTTATCCAACTATAAAAAATACTGTTTCTCTAGAAGGAGAATTTAGTTCTTCAGTAGATACAAGGATTGATACTAATGATTCTTCAGCAGGAGTTGTAAGAGGTAAGATGACTATCTATAAGGTAGACAGTAAAGATTACTCTAAGAAACTTCCAAATGCAAAATTTAAATTATATAAATTTGATTCAACTAATAAACAATGGGGTGTTATAAAGAATGGTAGTTCAGAAGAGTTTGTCACAAATGATAAAGGAGAAATTGTTTTTTCTGGATCTAGTGAGGATAAATTCTTAGTAGCAAATACACTGTATAAGCTAGAAGAAACAGAAGCACCTTCTGGCTATGACAAGGACGAGAATCCACATTACTTTGTGATTTATCAAGCAGATCAAAATAAGACAAAACAAGATGCGCAAACTGCTTTAACTGAACAGGGTATTCCTAATGTAAATCTTTATAATGATGTATCATATATTCCAAACAATAAAGAAGTATCTTTATATGTTCCAAATGATTCTAACAGCATTTCTGTAAAGAAGGTCTGGGTTGATCAGGAAAATAAGGGTACTACACCAGGTGCTTCTAATGTAAAACTTCAGTTATATAGAGTGACAAAGAAGAAGAAAACATTTAATGTCACACTTCATTTTAGTGGTGCATGGGGTAGTACATTATTAAAAACAGTGCAAGCTGCTCAAAACAAATCATTACATATAGAAGATTTGAATTGGTCTATAAGTGAGAATTTTGTGAAGAGTAATTTTGAAGTCACAAAGAATGGTAATAATTTTGGGACAGTAACTTGTTCTAAGGAAGGTACTACAGGAATTATAAATATTCAAACTGAACCAATCACTGAGAATTGTGATATTTATATCACAGCCAATAATAATGCATTCTGGTTTAGTGATAATGTTTCAATTACTCATGATGATCCTGAGATAGAAACAACAAAACAACCTAAGGGTGATTCAGTAACATTAGATGAGTCTAATAACTGGTCACATACTTGGAACGATCTAACTTCTAAATCAGAGAGTGGTGAAGATTATTACTATACTGTAGAAGAAGTAGGAGCACCTTCAGGATATCAGGTGTCTTATACAAACAATGATGGTATTCAAGAAGGAGATATTACAGTTACTAACAAGAAGCTAGATAACTATGATCTTCCAGATACTGGAGGATTCGGTACTTTTGGTTATTACGCAATTGGGGCCCTATTTATTACAGCGACTCTATTTGCTTATATAGCAAATATAAAAAAGAAGGGGGCTTATAACTAGTAATAACAAACATTAATATGTGTATTTCAACGAGGGAAGAGTTTTATTAAAAAATGGATATCATATGGACAAGGAGGAAAAAACGATATGAAACTATTTAAAAAACTCGCAAGTTTCATACTTGCATTCGCAATGGTTATGGCAATTGCTATGCCATCAGTAGTAATGGCGGCTGATAATGGTTCTATTACTATTACAGGTGCTAAAACTGGTCATACTTTTGAAGCTTATCAGATTTTTGCTGGTGAAGTATCAGGTAAGACACTTTCAAATCTTAAATGGGGTAATGGAGTTAATGAAGATGGCCGTAATAAATTAGGAAGTGCTAAAGAAAATGCTGAAAAATTAAAAAACGAAACTGATGCAAAAGATTTTGCTTATAAAGTAGCTAAGTATTTAGGCACATCAGCTGGTGAAAGTACACGTTATGGTGAAAATTATAAGATTGAAAACTTAGCACCAGGTTATTATTTAGTAAAAGATAAAGACGGTACAGTTCCTGAGGCTGAGACTTATACAAAATTTATTTTAAAAGTTGTAGGTACTGCTGAAGTAAAAGTTAAATCAGAAGTGCCAACATCACAGAAAAAAGTAAAGGACACAAACGATACTACAGGTGCTACAACAGACTGGCAGGATTCTGCTGACTATGATATCGGTGATCAGGTTCCTTTCCAGCTAACAGGTACAGTTGCAAAGGATTTCTCAGATTATAAAGGTGCATATAAATTAGTGTTCCATGATAAAGAATCATCTGGTTTAACTTTTAATCAAAATACAGTAGTAGTAAAAGTAGATGGAAACAAGATTGAGACTGGTTATACTGTCAAAACTACAGGACTAGAAGATGGCTGTTCTTTTGAAGTAGTATTTGATGATCTTAAACAAATCGATTCAGTGCATAATGGTTCTGTAATCACTGTTGAATATACTTCTGAATTAAATGGCAATGCAGTAATTGGTTTACCTGGTAACCCAAATGAAATGCGTATGGAATTCTCAAATAATCCAAACGTAGAACAAAATGGTACAACTACTTATACTCCATGGGATAAAGTAATTGTATTTACATATAAAACAATTATTAATAAAGTTGATTCTGAAAATCATTCATTAGCAGGTGCTGCATTCAAATTAGAAAAAGTAAATAAAGATGGTTCAAATACACTAGTTAAAGAATTTACAGCAGATGAGAACCCAACATCATTTGAATTTAAAGGATTAGATGATGGTAAATATATCCTTACAGAAACAAAAACTCCAGAAGGGTATAATACTATGGATCCTATCACTTTTGAAATTACTGCAACTCATGATGTAGAAAGTAGTAATCCAACATTAACTGAATTAAGTGGAAATAAAGTTACTGGTGAAATTGAATTCACTGTTTCAAAAGATGATGGTTCACTTACTGCAGATGTAGTTAACAACAAAGGTTCAGAACTTCCTGAAACAGGTGGTATGGGTACTACAGTATTATATGCTGCAGGTACACTTATGATTCTTGCAGCTGCTGCATTCTTAGTAATGAAGAAAAAGGCAGAAAGTAAGTAATATAAAACAATAAGGAGTGTCCTATAATGACAAAGAAGTTAACCAATGCATTTATAACTTTAATATTCATTATGGGGCTTTCCTTACTTATTTATCCTAGTTTCAGTAACTATTGGAATCAAAGACATCAAACAAGAGCTATTGCTGGATATGAAGAAAAGGTAGAAAACCTGACTGATAAACAATATCAAAAGCTCTGGAATGATGCCACTCTATACAATACAAACCTGAAACAAACACTCTCTACTTTGAACAATCAAGAGAAGAAACTCTATGAGTCTACTCTTGATGTCACTGGTACGGGTATGATGGGTTATGTGGAAATCCCTAAAATCAATGTCTCTCTTCCTATATATCATGGAACAGATGCTGAAATCTTACAGATTGCGATAGGACATATCCCAGGTACTTCATTACCGGTAGGTGGAGAGAGTACACATTGTGTCATATCTGGACATAGAGGATTACCAAGTGCACAGCTTTTTACTGATATCGATCAGTTAAAGAAGGGTGATACCTTCATGCTTCAGGTATTAGATCAAACTCTTTATTATGAAGTTGATCAAATTAAAACAGTCCTTCCTACAGAAACAGATGATCTGAAGATTGTAGAAGGACAGGACTACTGTACTCTTATGACATGCACGCCCTATGGTGTTAATACTCATAGACTGCTTGTAAGAGGACATCGTATCAATAAGACAAATCTAAGAATAAGAAGAGATTTAGTTAAAGCAGATCCAGTACTCATTGATGTGTTCTGGGTAGTACTTGCAATTATTATTGCATTTATCTGGTATTTAACATCAATCAAGGAAAAATATAAAGAAAGGTGATGACAGCAATTATATGGGGAAAAGATTAAAAAAATACATATTATGTTTTACAGTTCTACTGTCAGTCGCTGTGTTTAATTCATTCCAGGTAGCTGCTGTCAATGTCAATAAGAAATGCTCTTTGACACTCAATGAATGTATTTCAGGGTTAAATGTTCATTTGTATCGTGTCGCAAGTGTTTCGGATGATGGTAGTTATCATTACACCGATGCTTTCAAGGAAGCAGAAACAAATACAAATATTCAATTGGATCAGCTAAAAACAAGTGAAGACCTTAAAAATGCGGCTATCACATTAAAGGGATATGCGGCAAGTCAAAAAGCTCTCACTAAACAGGCAACTTCTTCTAAAGTTGCATATACAGGTCTTAAAACAGGACTCTATCTTATTACGACAGATAACTTAGAATTCAATGGAACAACTTATACCTATTTACCTTACTTAATTTCTTTACCACAGGGGACAAGTTATGATGTATCCATTGACTTTACTAAATATTCAAAGAATCCCTCTCATGAATATAAGATAGTGAAGCATTGGATTGATAATGGGTCTAAACATCCAGACAAAATCTATGTAGAACTCTATAACGGTTCTACTTATATCAAGACAATCGTACTAGATGCTGCACATAATTATGCTTTTTCATGGAAAAGTGAACAAGTTATGAATTACAGCATTAAAGAAAAGAGTGTCAAAGGTTATAAAGGTATTGTTTCTTCAGTATGCAGTGAATCTAAGACTGAATATATTATCACTAATACAAATACAGATACACCTAAGAAAGATTCTCATGTTAAAACCGGGGATACAACAAGAATCAATCATTGGTTGACATTATTAACTGTATCAGGATTATTCCTGATTGTATTAGGTAGACTATTTAGACATGAAAAAGATTAGTCATTTATTCATGACACTAGGGTGCTTATGTATCCTAGTGTCTTGTTGCTTGTTTGGTTATGAGAAGTATCGTCAAAATAAAGAAATAAAGGAATTACAAGGACTTTATAACCAGACTATACAACTTATCCCCGATACCTATATTCCTTCTGATAATGGCTATTTAGATGTACAAGGATATGATATACAGGCAGTCGTCCAAGCTGGTGACATCAAGTGGGTCATAGGTAAAGAAGATAATCTACCACACTATAAGAATAAGAATATAGTCATACCAGACTTATATCTAAAACAAATGCAGTCACTCAAGAGTAAAGATATACTTACAATTCAATCTATTTCAGGCTATAAGACCCAATATGAATTGGAAGTCATTGGTGAAGTCGATATACTTTCAAGTGATACGCTGTATATGTATTGTAAGAGTGGATCACAATATTACTGCATTAACTTAATTATGGTGTAAATTTTAGATAAAATAGAAAATATTAATAAATGTATAAGAAAAATAGAAAAAGTAGTTGACAATATATTGATTATTCAGTATGATGAGTTCACAAATTAAGAACTACTTAGTATAAATACAGTGAAAAGAAATAGTAGATATCCAAAAGAAGCATAGAGAGTCCTTGGGTGGTGTAAAAGGATGTTTGGAGGATATTGAATTCGTCTTGGAGTAGAGCGTTGAATGAAGTAGGCGTTTCCGGTCACAACCGTTACATTGTCAGAGTATGATAGTACTCGTTGAGATATATCTAGTGATAGATATATAAAATAAGGTGGTAACACGAAGATACACTCTCGTCCTTATAGGATGAGAGTCTTTTATTTATACAGGTAGATGATCAAAGGAGAAAAAGATTATGATTATTGTATTCAAACCAAAAACAAGTGAAGAAGATGTAAAAAAGATTCAGGAAAAGGTAGAAGCGAAGGGATTAGAAACACATTTAGTAGTCGGTCATGATGTCACTATCTGTGGTGTAATCGGTGATACGACTAGAGTAGATCCTAGAGATATTGAAGTTTCACCTTCTGTAGAAAAGGTTATGAGAGTTGAACAGCCTTATAAATTAGCTAACCGTGCATTCCATCCAGAAGATACTATTGTGGATGTAGATGGTGTAAAAGTAGGTGGAGGCCATATGGCTCTTATTGCTGGTCCTTGTTCTGTAGAATCAGAAGAACAGGTTATTGCGATTGCCAAGGAAGTAAAAGCAGCTGGTGCTAATATGCTTAGAGGTGGTGCATTCAAGCCTAGAACATCTCCATATGCATTCCAGGGATTAGGTTCTACAGGTTTAGATTACTTAGTAGCTGCTAAGAAAGAAACAGGCTTACCAATCGTATCAGAACTTATGAGTGCTGATGATATTGATGAATTCAATGAAAAGGTAGACCTCGTTCAGATTGGTGCAAGAAATATGCAGAACTTCACTTTACTTAAGGAAGTAGGTGCAAGAGTCAAAAAGCCTATCCTATTAAAGAGAGGACTAAGTGCAACATATCAGGAATGGATCATGAGTGCAGAATATATCATGGCAAGTGGTAATGAGAATGTCATCCTATGTGAAAGAGGTGTAAGAACATTCGAAACATATACAAGAAACACTCTAGACTTACAGGCTATTCCAGTACTTAGAAAAATGACTCATCTCCCTGTAATCATTGACCCATCACATGCTGGTGGTAAATGGTGGTTAGTAGAACCAATGGCTAAGGCAAGTGTTGCGGCAGGATGTGATGGATTACTTATTGAAGTACATAATGATCCTGAACATGCATTATGTGATGGGGCTCAGTCATTAAAACCTGAAAAATATACTAAACTTATTAGTGAACTAAGAGAAATCGGTAAGGTTGTTGGAAAGGAAATCTAATATGAAACTAAATGTGAACTTAGGAAAAGATAGTTACCCTATATATATTGAACAAGGTATTTTAAACAAAGCCAAAGAACTTATTTCCCAAGTCTTCACAGGTGCGAAAATCGTTATTGTCTCTGACGATAACGTTTTTCCACTTTATGGAGAACAGTTGGTCAATCAGTTAAAAGACTCTTACGAAGTCTCTACAGTCGTTATTCCTCATGGAGAACCATCTAAGAGATTTGATATTCTACCTTCTATCTATTCACAGTTATTAGAAGCTAAGATTACAAGAACTGATTTATTGATTGCGTTAGGTGGAGGTGTTATTGGTGATCTAGCAGGATTTGTGGCTAGTACTTATATGCGTGGTATTAAGTTTGTTCAGATTCCAACTTCACTATTATCACAGGTAGACTCTTCAGTAGGGGGGAAGGTTGCCGTAGATTTACCAGAAGGAAAGAACTTAGTCGGTGCTTTTAAACATCCATTACTTGTTTTAATTGATTCATTAACACTTAAAACATTGGACCCTCATTTCATTACTGATGGTATGGGAGAAGTCATTAAGTATGGTTGTATAAAAGATAAAGCTTTATTTGATCAATTAGCACAGTATAAGGATTTTGATGATCTTTATAAAGATATTGATGAAATTATTTATAAATGTGTAGATATCAAGAGAGATGTTGTAGAAAAGGATCTTTATGACTTTGGTGATCGTTTATGCTTGAACTTTGGTCATACAATTGGACACTCAATCGAGCAGCATTTCCATTACGAAAAGTATTCTCATGGTGAAGCAGTAGGTATTGGTATGGTGGCTATTACTCGTATCGCAGAACTTAAAGGATTATGTGAACAAGGCACTACTAAACGTATAGAAGAAGCCTTAAGTCATTATAACCTTCCTGCTCATGCCAATGTCCCTACAAAAGAACTACTTAAAGCCATTGATTTCGATAAGAAAAACATCAATTCAACACTATCTTTTGTTTTACTTAAAACAATAGGAGAGTATTATGTACATAAGGATCAGAAAGAGATGATTCTGGAAGTAGAGGACATATAATGACAAAAATCACTATTACACCAAAAACACTTCAAGGAACAATTGCGGTTCCACCTTCTAAATCATTAGCCCATCGTGCTATTATCTGTGCAGCACTCGCACCAGGTATGAGCCGTATTAGTGGTATTGATTATTCAGAAGACATTGAAGCCACTATAGAAGGCATGAAAGCCTTAGGCGCGATTATTAAGCAGGAAGGCGATACTTTAATTATTGATGGTTCTATTACATTAGGACTTGGAAGAGTAGAAATAGATGCTCGTGAATCAGGCTCTACATTACGTTTCCTTATGCCTTTATCACTCGTTAACTTTTCTCGTGTACACTTTGTCGGTAAAGGAAAACTAGGACAAAGACCACTTGATGTATACTATGATATCTTTGATAAACAAAAGATTGCCTATCTTAGAAAAGACTCAGAACGTTTAGATGTTATTCTAGATGGTCAGCTTCATTCAGATATATTTGAAGTACCAGGTAATGTTTCTTCACAATTTATCAGTGGATTGTTATTTACTTTACCTTTATTACAGGGTGATTCTTTAATTAAAATAACAACACCTTTAGAATCTAAAGGCTATATTGATTTAACACTTGATATGTTAGAAAAGTTTGGTATTGAAATCATTAATCATGATTATCAGGCATTCCAGATTCGTGGTAATCAGAACTATAAACCATGTGATTACAATGTAGAAGCAGACTTCTCACAAGCCGCTTTCTATCTAGTGGCTGATTTACTCGGCAGTGATATTACACTTACTAATCTTAATATGCACTCATCACAAGGTGATAGAGCTATTTTAGATATTATGAAACAGATGGGTGGAGAAATTGTAGAAACAAGTGAGGGTATTAAAGTGGTCTGCGATAAAATCAAACCAGCCACTATTGATGCTTCTCAATGTCCAGATTTGATGCCTGTTGTATCAGTGGCTTGCGGTCTAGCAGAAGGGACATCACACATCATCAATGCAGGACGTTTACGTATTAAAGAATGCGACCGTTTAACTGCTTCTGTAGAACTATTAAAAGCGACTGGCATAGATGCAGTTGAAGAAGAAGACAGTATGACTATTACTGGATCAACTTCTTATAACAAAGCAGAAGTGACAAGTTCTAATGACCATCGTATGTGTATGGCTGAAGCTATTTTATCTACACGTGCCAATGGTTCAATTACTATAGATGATAAGGATTGTGTAAAGAAGAGTTATCCAGGCTTCTTTGAAGACTTCAAGTCACTAGGTGGTGAGTACCATGAGTGCTAATTGGGGACATCATATTGAATTATCTTTATTTGGTGAAAGCCATGGTAAAGCTATTGGAATCACAATAGGCAATCTTCCTGCTGGTATTAAGTTAGATATGGATGCTATTAATAAAGATATGCAAAGACGTGCTCCAGGTAAGAACAAAATGAGTACGCAAAGAAAAGAAGCAGACGAAGTAGAAATACTCAGTGGTGTCTTAGATGGCTATACAACAGGTGCACCACTATGTGGAATTATTAAAAATACATCTCAGCATTCTAGGGATTATTCTTATTTGAAGGATAATATGCGTCCAGGTCATTCAGATTATCCTGCTTATATTAAATATAAAGGCTTTAATGATGTCAGAGGCGGAGGACACTTCTCTGGAAGACTTACAGCACCAATCGTTTTTGCAGGTGCTATCGCAAAACAGATTTTAAAAGAAAAAGGTATTCATGTCGGTGCACATATTCTATCTATTAAAGATGTGAAAGATACGCATTATCCACTAAATATTACTCCAGCTTACTTAGAAGAACTCAACCAGAAAGACTATCCTGTTATTCATGATGATATTTATGCACAGATGCAGGAAACAATTGAAAAAGCAAGAAAAGAAGGCAACAGTGTAGGTGGAAAGATTGAATGTGCTGTGACAGGACTCCCTGCTGGAGTTGGAAATCCTTTCTTTGATAGTATTGAAGCTCATTTATCACCATTACTTTTCAGTATTCCTGCTGTAAAGTCAGTCTCATTTGGTGATTTAGATGATATTACTCTACTCAAAGGAACAGAGGCGAATGATGCTTATTATTATGAAGGAGAAGAAGTCAAGACTTCTACAAACCATAATGGTGGTATTACTGGTGGTATTTCTAATGGTATGCCATTATTATTTACAGTAGGTATTAAACCAACACCATCTATCTCTTTAAAACAGAAAACAATCAATGTGAAAACACATGAAAATACAGAATTAGAAATTGTTGGAAGACACGATCCATGTATCATTCCTCGTGCAATTGTTGTTGTGGAAGCTATGGCAGCACTAGGTGTATTAGATATGCTGGAGGCACTATGAAAGATTTAAAAACTTGTCGAGAAGAAATAGATGCAATTGATAAAGAAATCATCGCTTTATTTGAAAAACGTATGCATGTTGCGAAAGATGTTATTACATATAAATTAGCCCATGATATGCAGATTTTTCAGAAGGATAGAGAAAAAGAGGTTATTCAAAAGAATGTAGATCGTCTAGAAGATAAGTCTCTTGAAGCCTATGCGAAAACGTTTGTTCAGGATACAATGAATTTATCTAAAAGCTATCAGTCTACTTTTATTCCTTTAAAGAAATATGAAGCAACAGAATTTAAAGAATACTTTAAAGTAGGGTATCAGGGTGTTCCTGGTTCTTTCTCTAATCAGGCTATGAAAAGCTGGTTTGGAGACATTGAAGGCATCAACTATCCTCGCTTTGAAGATGTCTATAAGGCATTAGAAGAAGGAGATATAGACTATGGTGTACTTCCTCTAGAAAACTCCTCTACAGGCGCTATTAATGATAACTATGACTTACTCACTAAGTATGGCTTTTATATTGTAGGTGAGCAGTCTATCACAATAGACCAGAATCTACTTGGTATCAAAGGAGCTACTTTAGACGATATCAAAGATGTCTATAGTCATGTACAGGGCTTAAAACAGACTTCTGAATTCTTAAATTCACATCATATTGAAGGTCATGAGTATTTGAACACTGCTGCAGCTGCAAAATATATCAGTGAAGCACAGGATAAGACAATAGGAGCGATTGCCTCTAGTGAAGCAGCTAAGCTCTATAATCTTGATATTATTGCCAAGGCAATACAAAATGATCAAAGCAATCATACACGCTTTATCATTATCGCAAGACAATATGAAATAAGACCATCTGCCAATCGTATCAGTATGGTCTTCACAGTCAATCATGAAGTCGGTGCTCTTTATGAAGTCATGAGAGTCGTTAAGGAACACAACATCAACATGGCCCGCATTGAATCAAGACCACTTCCATTGTCTCCATGGGAATACTATTTCTATTTAGATATAGATGGTAACTTGAATCAGGATCATGTACAGCGTGCCTTACAGGAAATCAAAACATATACCAATACATTTAGAATGATTGGTAACTATGAAAGGAAGGAATCATGAAAAATATCGTTTTAATTGGAATCATGGGAAGTGGTAAAACTACATTCGGACATATGCTTTCACAAAAAACAGGTCATGAAATGATTGACTTAGATGATTATCTTGTGAATCGCTTTAATATGTCCATTCCAGATATGTTTGCGATTTCTGAAGACTATTTTAGAAATAATGAAACAACATGCTGTAAAGAAGTATCTGAGTTAGAAGGGAAGATCATCTCTACTGGTGGTGGGGTGATTAAAAGACCTGAAAACATTGCATATCTAAAGAAAAATGGTGTTGTTTTCTATATTGACCGTCCAATTGAAGATATTGTGAAGGATGTCGATCCAAGTGGCAGACCCCTATTACAGGATGGTCCAGACAAGCTTTATGCTTTAGATAAAGAACGTAGAGATAAATATATGTCGTCATGTGACTATCATATTATAAATGATGGTTCCCTTGAAAAAGTCATCAATTCTATTCTAGATATCATGAATAATTACAATAAATCCTCATTATAAGGGGATTTTTTTTGTATTTGCATAAAGTGTAAGAATATACTATAATGTGCTTTGTTTTGAGAGGAGAAAACAATGGAAAAATTATTTCACTTAAAAGAACATGGGACAAATGTTAAGACTGAAATACTAGCTGGTATTACTACTTTCTTAGCAATGGCCTATATTCTTGCAGTCAACCCTGCCATCTTAGGACAGGCACACATGAGTCATCAGGGGGTCTTCTTAGCGACTGCAATCTCTGCAGGTGCCGCAAGCATCTTCATGGGATTAATGGCAAACTACCCTGTATCTCTTGCGCCAGGTATGGGTGTTAACGCATTATTCACTTATACAATTGTAGGACAGATGGGATTATCACCTGAAGGGGCATTGGCCTGTGTATTCGTGTCAGGTATCATCTTTGTCATCATTACAGTGACAAACATCCGTCGTATGATTATTAATGCGATTCCTGCACAGTTAAAGCTTGCGATTGGTGCAGGTATTGGTTTCTTTGTTGCATTCGTAGGTTTAAAGAATGCAGGTATCGTAGTGGCAAGTGAATCTACATTTGTAGCATTAGGAAACTTAAAGAATCCAACAGTATTACTTGCTTTATTTGGAATCATCATCACATTAGTATTATTAGTAAAGAATAAGCCAGCAGCCGTATTCTATGGCTTAATCATTACTGCGGTAGTTGGTGTTGTATTTGGTTCAGTTTTTGGATTAAAAGGTATGCCACAGTTACCAACTAAAGTTGTATCAGTTAACTTTGATTTCAGCTTAGTAGGTGCTTTTGCAAGAGGGTTCAACGAAATGTTCACTCATCCACAGTGTATCGTTGCAATTTTCTCATTATTATTCGTAGACTTCTTTGATACAGCCGGTACATTAGTAGCTGTTGCATCAAAGGCTGATCTTATTGATGAAAATGGTGAATTAGTGAATGTTGAACGTGCATTACTTGCAGATGCAGTAGGTACAGTATTTGGTTCAATGATTGGTACTTCTACAGTGACATCTTTCGTAGAATCTACTTCAGGTGTTGGAGTAGGAGGACGTACAGGCTTAACTGCATGTACAACAGGAATCTGTTTCTTATTAACAGTATTCTTCTATCCAGTATTATCTATGATTACTGATGCAGTCACTGCCCCAGCTTTAGTTATCGTTGGTATCTTAATGGCTTCACAGTTAAAGGATATCAAGTGGGATAACTTGGTCTTTGCGGCAAGTGGTTTCGTTACAATCATCTTCATGATTCTTGGATATTCAATTAGTAATGGTATCGCATTAGGATTCATCGTTTATGTTATCAGCATGATTGCGACAGGTCAGGCTAAAGATATCAACAAGATGGTCTGGGTACTATTCTTACTATTTATCGCATATTTCGCATTCTTAATCTAAAAACCAGCATTGCTGGTTTTTTTTCTTTTGTTCATATAATGTTTTTAAAACGTGAGTATAATAATACTCAAAGGAGTGAGAAGTGTGAAACAAAAATCAATCAAAACGTATAAAAAAAGACGAACTTAAAAACAAGTTTGAATAATT
>NZ_JBHSEB010000007.1:0-3548 GCF_042651925.1 Catenibacterium sp. GCM10023432
GTACGGTGCAACGGGAGGCACTGAAATAATAGTTAATTAACTTTTAATATTATTTCTTGTCTACCCTATTCTAAATATATTTTTTTACCTATATATGTCATTTTATGTCACATTGGATGATTCTTTGTGTGAAATTATGTTAAAATGTTATCATAATATATAAGAGGAAGGTAGATATATATGAACAAAAAGTTGATTACAAGTTTTGTAAGTGCAGCGCTTGTTTGTTCGATGGGCATGTCTGGTGTAAGTGCAGTAACTCCAGTACCAACTATGCATAACAACAATCAAGTCACTGCAACATCATTGAGTCGTTCTGTAGCTGATTACAAGAAGATTGAAGGCATTAACGATCAGACTGTATTAGGTGCAGATTTTACTCATTATCAGCAGGATTTGGAATGGGGTAAAACGTATTACAATTACAAGAGCGTCAAAATTGATAACCTATTTAAGTTTGTACAGGGACAGGGAATTAATACGATTTCTGTCAAGGTTGCAGTTAATCCGGACACAGCAAGTGATAAAACTAAATGTTATACACTAGATAGTGCTATCAAAACAATTAAAGCAGCTAAAGAAGCAGGCTTAAAAACAAACATCACATTATTCTATTCTGATGATGTTACTTATGCAAATAGTCAGCAATTACCTGCAGGATGGACTCAGGATAATGCGGTAGAAAAGGCAACAGACTATACTAAGGAAGTACTTGATACTTTAAGTAAGAATGATGCTTTACCTACTATGATGACTATTGGAAATGAAGTGAATTATAATTTCCTTGGTCTAACTGAAGGTGGAGGATGGGATGGCTTTGTCGCAATGGCTAACATCTCTAAACTTATTAATGAAAAAGGTGTTAAAACAGCTTTAAGTTTTGCAGCACCTGATGATGCTGAAGGTATTCAGTATGTGATTGAAAAGCTAGGTTATGCAGGCGTAGACTATAGCTATTTAGGTGTTAATCTTTATGCTGATCGTAATGGTATTAATGATGATGTTAAAACATTACGTACTACAGTAAAAGAAAAGGCAGCAGATAAGCAGTTAATTGTTTCTAACATCAAGTTCCCACGTAAGAATGCTGATGAAACAGCATCTAATGAAACACAGGCAGACAGCATTTATAATTTATTAAGTGCTTCTATTAGTGATAGTAATGCAGGTGGTTTAATTTATGATGAAGCTGAATATGTAGGAAGCTGGAATGGTTTCTTTAATGAACAGGGACTTGCACAGACTTCTCTTGCAGTATTTGGTTTTGCACAGGGTTGGAATATTGATATTGATTCATACAGAGATCCTTATGAATATGGTGATGATACTGGTTTAAAGGAAAAGAATGTCACTATTAATAAGATTTCTAATATGTCTGAATCTACAATCAGAGGTGTAGATGTTGGATCATATGTAGCACTTACTAATGCAGGTGTTAAATATTATGATTATGATGGCAAAGAACAGCCATTAATGAAAATCTTAAAGGATAATGGTGTTAACTATATCCGTTTAAGAATCTGGAATGATCCATACAATGAAAAAGGTGAAACATACGGTGGTGGAGATAGCACTGTAGATAATGGATTAAAGATTGGTAAAGAAGCAACTAAGTATGGTATGAAGGTGCTTGTTGACTTCCATTATTCTGATTTCTGGGCAGATCCTGCAAAACAGATTCTACCAAAAGCATGGCAGAAGGATGCTAATGATCCAGATAAGATGTGTGAAAATATCCATGACTTCACTAAAGATACTTTACAGAAATTTAAAGATGCAGGTGTTGATGTAGGTATGGTACAGGTTGGTAATGAAATTACCAAAGGTATGGCTGGTATTCATAATAAAGACAGTAATAATTCTGTTTGGAAAAATGAATCTCAGTACTCTGTATTAGACCGTTATTTAAATGCAGGTTCTAAAGCAGTACGTGAAATTCTTCCAGATGCTTTAGTTACATTACATATTGAAACACCTAATCGTCAAATCTATTCTATGATCATGGATGCATGGGAAAAAGGAAATGTAGACTATGATGTTTTAGGTTCTTCTTATTACCCATTCTGGTGGAATACACCTGATATGTTGAGGGATGTACAGACTCTTGCAAAAGAAAGAGGAAAGCTATTTGCGGTTATGGAAACTGCATGGGTTAACAGTTATGAAGATGGTGATGGTACACCAAACTCTATCGGTTCTGATTATGGACTTTATCAGTATGAAATTGGTCCTCAGGGTCAGGTAGATGAATTAACTGATATGTATAAGGTTCTTACTGAACAGGATAACGGTTTAGGTGGCTTCTATTGGGAGCCAGGATGGATTCCAGTGAAAGCCGGATGGACTAACTGGGAGTACAATAAAGAAGTTGCTGATAAGTATGGTACTGGATGGGCTTCTAAGGGTGCTGTAGGTTATGCACCAGATGATGAAATGTATTATAATGGTCAGCCTTCATGGGGTGGATCAAGCTGGGATAACGCAACATTATTTGATATCCAGGGTAATGCACTACAGTCATTAAAGTTCTATAAAGATACAGTGTCTTTAGGTAAGGTTCAGACTACAAGAATCAATATCGTGAATAAAGAAAAAGAAGTTCTTAAGACTGAATATGTAAATGTAAATGTTGGTGATACAAAGACAATTACACTTCCAAAAGTTAATGGTTATTATGCACCAAAAGGTAACTATAACTACACAGTAAAAGGTGATACTGATGGTGTTAAGACAGTTACAGTCACTTATAATCATTCTACAGAAGCTAATCTAGTTTACGTGGATGGTGATTGGTACTTAATGCAGGATGGACAGGTTGTACATGAAACTACTCTTGCACAGGTTAATGGAACAGGTACTTGGTATTATGTAGAAGATGGTAAACTCAACTGGAATTATACCGGTTTAGTAAAATACTATAGTACTTGGTATTATGTTCAGAATGGTGTTCTTGACTGGAACTACAATGGCTTAATCTACTACAATAATACTTGGTATTATATTGAAAACGGTAGAGTAAATACAAACTACAACAATCTAGTAAAATACAATGGTAACTGGTATTATGTTCAGAACGGTAAGATTGACTGGTCAGTGAATACATTATCACAGGTTAATGGTGAAGGAACATGGTATAAGGTGACTAATGGACAGTTAGATTGGAACTATACAGGACTAACTAAGTATTTCAGTACTCAATACTATATTCAAAATGGTGTTCTTAACTGGAACTACAACGGCTTAATCTACTACAATAATACTTGGTATTATATTGAAAACGGTAGAGTAAATACAAACTACAACAATCTAGTAAGATACAATGGAAACTGGTATTATGTTCAGAACGGTAAGATTGACTGGTCAGTGAATACATTATCACAGGTTAATGGTGAAGGAACATGGTATAAGGTGACTAATGGACAGTTAGATTGGAATTATACAGGACTAACTAAGTATTTCAGTACTCAATACTATATTCAAAATGGTGTTCTTAACTGGAACTACAACGGCTTAATCTACTACAATAATACTTGGTATTATATTGAAAA
>NZ_JBHSEB010000007.1:3601-18617 GCF_042651925.1 Catenibacterium sp. GCM10023432
ATTATGTTCAGAACGGTAAGATTGACTGGTCAGTGAATACATTATCACAGGTTAATGGTGAAGGAACATGGTATAAGGTGACTAATGGACAGTTAGATTGGAACTATACAGGATTAGTTAAGTATTACAGTACATGGTACTACATTCAAAATGGTATTCTTGACTGGAATTACAGTGGTTCAGTAAATTATAATGGTAAAACATACACTGTAAAGAACGGTAGAGTTCTATAACTATAAAATACACTAAAATAAAAGACAGTATGCTTAAATTTTTGCATACTGCCTTTTCGTTTACTTAATATTATCAAATAAATTTGTAGAATAAACACCTTCATCAATTAACTTCTTAAATGATTCCTTTACAACAGGTGCATCTTCTTTATATGTTACACCAAACCATGAATCCTGTACTTCTAATACCTTAACACTTAATTTGTTTTCTCTTAGAAGTTCACCAATATAGATAGGTAATAAATATTCATCCTTTAGTGGATCCTTGATGTTTTTAAAGAATTCTACAAAACCTTCTTTTAAAGTATTTACGAATTCAGGAGTTAATCCCCAGAAGTTCATAGATACATTTACGTTAGGGTCAATTTTTTTATCTCCTACACGTGCACCAGTAGAAGTTTTTTCAATATTCTTAGTTTCTTCTACATCTGTTAAGTATCCTTCATCATTGACTGCACAGATACCTCTCGTTACACCACCATTATCACTTAAAGTATTCTTTAAGATAAATCCTGCCATAGCTAGTTTTTCTGGATGTTCAGGTGTATAGTCTAATAAGAAATCATGAATCTGTACAAATGCTTCTTTACCATAATAATCATCTGCATTAATAACTGCGAATGGTTCATGAATCAAACCATCACAAGCAAGAACTGCCTGACCAGTACCCCAAGGCTTAGTACGTCCTTCAGGACATTCAATTCCTTCTGGTAATGCCTTTAAGTCCTGGAATGCATAAGCAATTTCTACATCATATTTCTTTGCGACTTCTTCAATACGATTCCCAATAACTTCTCTAAAGTCTTCTTCAATATCTTTACGGATAATAAAGATAATTTTGTTGAAACCGGCCGCAATGGCATCATGGATAGAATAATCCATAATAATTTCACCATTAGGTCCAACTGGTTCTAACTGCTTGATTCCTCCACCAAAACGTGAACCGATACCAGCAGCCATAATTACTAAAGCTGTATTCATAATATAATCCTCCGTTAAACATGATAACTATATTATACAACGAAAACTATGTAATAGATATGTATTTAAAAAACTCAGGATAATTCCTGAGTTATATTAGATAGTGAAGTCTACACAAGCTCTTACTTCAGCATTTTCCTTCGCAATTTTCGCAACAGCTAAATGTCTAGGATCATTCGCATAGCTAGCAAGATCTTCCATATTATCAAATTCCATAACTAATGAAACATCATATGTTTCATTAGGATTTTCATTTCTCCCAACATGTAAAGAACGGATACCATCAATCTGTCCTACAAGTCCTTTTAATCCTTCTACAAACTGATTCTGTAGATCTTCTGTACCTTCTTTAAATTTCCATACAACAACGTGCTGAATCATTTCTTAATCCTCCTTCATTAATTCATTCACTATAGGCATAAGTTCCATCTGTGTAATTGTTTCAATAAGACCTGCATCAACTACTTTAGTAATTGCAGGATCCATTGGAAGACGACATACAGTAGAAATATTAAACTTCTTCGCAATTTCATCTATATGACTTTCACCAAACAAATAATGTTTATGTCCACAATCAGGACAGATATAATAACTCATATTCTCAACAAGACCTAGAATAGGAATATTCATCATCTGTGCCATATTCACTGATTTTTCTACAACCATGCTGACAAGTTCCTGTGGTGAAGATACCGTAATAATACCATCTACAGGAAGAGATTGGAAGACTGTTAGAGGAACATCTCCAGTTCCTGGAGGCATATCGACAAATAAATAATCTAATTCGCCCCAATATACATCAGTCCAGAACTGTGTAACAGTATTAGAAATCAAGCTTCCTCTCCATACAACAGGATCAGTAGGATTATCCAGCATTAAGTTTAAAGAAACAATCTTAATACCTGTACGTGTTTCGGCTGGGATAATACCCTTATCACATCCATAAAGCTTTTCAGTTAAACCAAAAGCCTGGGGAATTGATGGTCCTGTAATATCCGCATCTAAAATACCTACATTATAACCAATACGGTTCATCATGACTGCAAGTAATGATGTCATTAAACTCTTACCTACACCACCCTTACCACTTGTGACTGCAATAACATGTTTGATATGGGAATCCTTATTCAAATCTTTATGAAGATCCTTATTAAAATATTTATCATATTCACCCATTTTAATCACCTCATCTACTATTATACATGAAATATTATAAAAATGCTGATTAACGAACGGTATAACCAGCATACATGATGATGACAAATAAGATTATTGCACATATAATCTTAGAAATTGCCCAGGCGATTTCGTATCTCATTGTTCCTCCTATTCTATACTTAGTATAGAATAAGAGGAGAAATACAAATATCATTACAGACACAAGAATATATAAATATTAAGTAAAAAAAACTAGAGAAATGAATCTCTAGCTTACAATCAATGAGTGGCAGATAGAAGTATAGTTCCCATAATTATAACAGCAACTAATTTTGAACCTAACCAATACAAATTGTACTTCATATCCATCACCCTTTCTTTTTCTATACTCAGTATAGTAAAGAAAGGGTTAAGAAGAAATCACACTCATATTAAGTGTTCGTAAGTATTACTTTAAGAAACGTTTGATCCATTTCATCTTATCATCGGTAAGTGGATAATATCTAAATGGTAAATCAATACGTGTACTCTTATGCAAAACAGAACGACGATGAGAAAATGTCTCAAAAGTAAACTTACCATGATAATAACCAATACCACTTGCGCCTACACCACCAAATGGAAGTGTATTAGTCGCAAAATGGCTGACTGTATCATTAATACATGCATCACCAAAACTACATAAATCTAGAATCTTATTAGCATGATATGAATCATTGGAGAATAAATAAAGAGCAAGAGGCTTATCATGACTATTAATATACTGAATCGCTTCTTCAATTCTATTGTATTCTACAAGTGGAAGAATAGGTCCAAAGATTTCTTCTTCCATTAAAGGATTATCAAAATCTACATCATTCACAATAGTAGGTGCAATCTTTAAGTGTTCTTCATCTACTTCTCCACCAATAAGAATATCCTGATTCTCTAATAGCTTCTTTAAGCGATCAAATTGTTCTTTATTGACGATCTTACATAAGTTCTCACTTTCTAATGGATGTTCACCAAAGAACTTCTTAATATATTCTGCAGCATAATCAATAAAAGCCGCTTTCATAGTATCTTTAATTAATATGTAATCAGGTGCAATACAAGTCTGACCAGCATTCAAGAACTTACCGAATATAATACGCTTGGCTGCAATCTCCATAGGAATCATATCAGTTAAAATAGCAGGAGACTTACCACCTAATTCTAGTGTGACAGGTGTTAATGTTTCTGCCGCCTTCATATAGATTTCTCTACCAGCTTTCTTACCACCAGTAAAGAAAATATAATCAAAAGGTAAATCTACAAGTTCCTTAGAAACCTCTAAACCACCTTCAACACAATAGGCATGTCCTTTATCAAAACATGTATCAATGAGCTGCGCTACAATAGCGGAAGTATGTGGTGTCTGTTCACTTGGTTTTACAATCGCACAGTTCCCTGCTGCAATAGTACCAATAAGTGGTTCTATCGCAAGTAGAAATGGATAATTCCAAGGAGAAATAATAAGTGTAACACCATAAGGTTCATAAATCGTATAAGAACGAGAAAAGAACTGATGAAGAGGTGTCTTTACCTTTTCCTTCTTTACCCATTTTTTAATATTCTTTAATGTATATGTGCAGGTTTCAAGAGTTAATCCTATTTCTGTCATATAGGACTCACCTCTAGATTTACCTAAATCCTTCTCTAAAGCATCTTCTATTAAGTCCATATGGTCTTTAATCCATAACTTAACACGTTTAATTGCATCTATTCTTAAACTTACATCTCTAGTCATTAATGTGTCATAATACGTTTTCTGATCATTAAAAATCTTTTCTAAATCCATAGCTATCACTTCCTTCTCTAGTATTCTATTACCTTTTACTTACTAATACAACAAACGAATATAATTCACATAATTCAAAAACATACTAAATATGATAAGTGAATTCAGTATGAATAAGATAAGAAATTTATGTGTAAATAAGTTGTCATATGATCAAATCAAGTACAAGGTCTTTTGTTTGTATTAATCGCTTTCAAAAATCAAAATAATTTCATTTTTGAAAGTGGCATCTTGTTCCTACAGTTTTAGAACAGTATAATAAGTGTAGTGGTTCAGTTTCAAAACTATAAAAAATTTAAACTTTTGAAAGTAGGTGAATATATGAAAACAATTGTGAGAAAAAACTATCTCAACAGGATCATTGAACTAAAGGATACACCGGATATCAAAATTATTACTGGTATTCGTCGTTCCGGGAAATCTAAACTAATGCAGGCATACATTGAATACCTAAAAACAAATTACGATAATATCAATATAATTTTTATTGATTTTATGGATTTGAAGTTTGAAGAAATCAAGGAATATCATGCACTACATTCTTATGTAGAACAACATTATGTAGCAGGTAAAATGAATTATCTCTTTGTAGATGAAGTTCAGATGTGCCCAAAGTTTGAGTTAGCTATTAATAGTCTCTATTCTAAAGGAAAGTATGATATCTATGTAACTGGTTCTAATGCTTTCTTGTTGAGTGCTGATCTAGCAACTCTCTTTACAGGACGATATATTGAAATACATGTATTTCCTTTCAGCTTTCAAGAATATTGTGAATATTATAGTGATGTGAGTGATAAGGATAAGCTTTTTGATGAATACTCTTTTAAGGGTGGTTTGGCAGGCTCTTATTTATATCCAAATGATAGGGATAGGGTTACTTACATTAAGGAAGTCTATGAAACTATTGTGACAAGAGATCTAGTTCAAAAGTATGCTTTACCTGATACGACTGTATTACAAAGATTAAGTGAATTCTTAATGGATAATATCAGTAATTTAACTTCTCCAAATAAGGTGAGTCAGCTTTTAAATGCGAATAATGTATCTACAACTCATGTGACAGTACGTAAATACATTAAATACTTATGTAACGCTTTTGTTTTCTATGATATTAAGAGATATGATATTCGTGGTAAGAAATATTTGGAAAGTTCTGAGAAGTTCTATTTGTGTGATACAGGTATTCGATATGCTATTTTAGGTAGTAGAAATATGGATTATGGCAGAGTGTATGAGAATATGATTTGTATTGAACTATTGCGTCGTGGTTATGATGTTTATGTTGGAAAACTTTACCAGAAAGAGATAGACTTTGTAGCTCAAAGAGGTAGTGAAAAAATCTATATTCAGGTAAGTGATAATATTTCAGCACAAGAAACTTTTGAGAGAGAATATTCTCCTTTACTACAAATTAGAGATGCATATCCTAAAATGATTATTGCAAGAACGAGACATCCAAAGTATAGCTATGAAGGCATTATGATTTATGATATTGCTGAATGGTTACTAGGAGCGTAAGTGCTTTAATGGTTCACTTTCAAAACTTTAATAATATTCAACTTTTGAAAGTGAACCTCTCTGTGATAATGTGAGGACTTTCAACCCTATCATTGACAAGGTTGTAGAAATTTGTTAAAGTTTTAAAGTAAAAGCAATGAACAGAAGAGACTAAAGTGAAATGCATAGAGAACTTATGGCTGGTGTAAATAAGTGTGAAGCTTTAGAAAGATGGTCTGGGAGCTGTTATTTCGAATAGGGATAACCGTAACTCGCGTTAAGAGATTGAGAGACACGTAAGTGTAAAAAAGGTGGTACCGCGATAATTTCGTCCTTTATTAAGGACGTTTTTTTTATTTTTAGGAGGGAGCAGATAATATGAAAGATCCAAAAGATTTCTATTTAACAACCGCAATTACTTATACTTCAGGTAAACCTCATATTGGTAATACTTATGAAATCGTATTAAGTGATGCAATCTGCCGTGCTAAGAGACAGCAGGGCTATAATGTACGTTTTCAGACTGGTACAGATGAACACGGACAGAAAATCGAATTAAAGGCTAAAGAAGCTGGAATTGAACCAAAGGAATATGTAGATAAGGTTGCTGCAGAAGTAAAACGTATCTGGGATATGATGGATGTTACTTATGATAAGTTCATTCGTACTACTGATGAATATCATGTAAAACAGGTACAGAAGATTTTTAAGAAGTTACATGACAAAGGTGATATCTATCTAGGTCATTATGAAGGTAAATACTGTACTGCATGTGAATCATTCTTTACAGAATCTCAGTTAGTAGATGGAAAATGTCCTGACTGTGGTGGAGAAGTGCATGACGCAAAAGAAGAAGCATACTTCTTTAAATTATCTAAATATCAGGATCGTTTAATGCAGTATTATAATGATCATCCAGAATTCATTCAGCCAGAATCAAGAAAGAATGAAATGGTCAATAACTTCTTAAAACCAGGTTTACAGGATTTATGTGTATCAAGAACTTCATTTACTTGGTCTATTCCTGTAGACTTCGATCCAAAGCATGTTGTATATGTATGGATTGATGCATTAGTAAACTATATTACTGGATTAGGTTATGACTTAGATGGTAATAACGATGAATTATTTAATAGATATTGGCCTGCAGATGTACATGTTATTGGTAAGGACATCGTAAGATTCCATACTATTTATTGGCCAATCATCTTAATGGCATTAGATTTACCTTTACCAAAACAGGTATTTGGTCATCCTTGGTTATTAATGGGTGATTCTAAGATGTCTAAACATTTAGGTAACGTTATTTATGCGGATGACTTAGTAAATCTATTTGGTGTAGATGCTGTAAGATACTACTTATTGCATGAAATCCCATATGATAACGATGGTTCAATTACTTGGGACTTATTAGTAGAACGTATCAACAGTGATCTCGCTAATATCTTAGGTAACTTAGTAAACAGAACAATCGCTATGTGTAATAAATACTTTGATGGTGTTGTCACAAATACAAATGTATGTGAACCAGTGGATGATGAATTAAAATCAATCGCACTCGCAATGCCAGGAAAGACTATTAAGTTAGAAAATGAATTCAAACTTGCTAAAGCGTTGGATGAAATCTATGTATTATTAAGACGTACTAATAAGTATATTGATGATACTATGCCTTGGGCTCTTGCTAAGGATGAAACAAAGAAAGATCGTCTTGCAACAGTACTTTATAACTTAGTAGAAGCTATCAGATTCTCTGCTATCGCATTAGAACCATTCATTCCTGGTACTTCTAAGAAGATCTTAGATATGATTAATACAGATGAAAGAGATATGATGAAGCTAGATACTTTCGGTTCATATAAATCAGGAACTAAAGTCACTGATCATCCAGAAGTATTATTTGCTAGATTAGATCCTAAAGAAGTAGCTAAACAGGTAGAAAAGTTAACTCCTGCTAAGCCAGTTGTTCCAGAAAAGAAGGATGAAACACCTGAAATCACTATTGATGATTTCTCTAAGGTAGAATTAGTTGTTGGTGAAGTAAAGAAATGTGAAAAGCATCCTAAAGCAGATCGTCTTCTTGTATCACAGATTGATATTGGTGGAGAAGTAAGACAGATTGTTTCAGGTATCGCAGATAGCTATTCACCAGAAGATATGCCTGGTAAGAAGGTAATTGTAGTGAAGAATTTAAAACCAGCTAAACTAAGAGGTGTAGAATCTCAGGGTATGATTCTTGCAGGTGGAACTAAGAAATCTATTAAAGTATTAGAAACAGATTTACCAGCAGGTACAAAAATCAGCTAACATGAAAAGAGTGAACCATTTTGGTTCACTCTTTTAACATGTCTAATTGTGCAATATAGCTATCAATGATTTCAAATGCGTCTTCTTTACTTAACGATCTTTCTTCTAGTATATATTGATAATAGTCATTAAAAGCCATTACAAGACTTGCTTCATGCAGCTGTATTGTTTTGATAGTGCCACTGGCTGATACAATTTGGAAATAGAGTGTATTAATGTTCATGACTATAACTGAGAAAGACATATTATCATATTCAGGGATATCTACAAGTTTTATAGAGTAGGTATTTATAAAGTTCTTTAGTCTACGTAATATTTTGATTCTATCATTAATCGTTAGTGGTTGATAGAATGGTTGTAGGAAATCAATTGTATAACCAGTATCCACAAAATGTTTTAATCCTTGTAGAGTATGGAGTCCTGATAGATGATCTTTATTATGCTTCACAAACTGTTTTAAATACATTGACTGTTTCTTGAATGATTCCACAAAATCATTATCTTCTAAAAAAACTGGAAATGGATCGTCCTCTTGATAAACTGCACCAATAGGAGGTGCATAGAGAATATAATTGAAATCTTCTGTCATATCACTTTTTTCATCTTTTTTAGTGATTAAACACTTTGTTTCCTTTAAATATTGATTAAATAGTATTTCATACGCATCATATGTTTCTCCTTTTTCATAAAGAATACCACTTGAATGATCTGCTGTATAAATAAGAAGATATCTAGTAGTAAGAATCATATTAGGAAAGAAACAAAGATGGTTATTAATCGCATTGATCTCATTATAGTAATAATATGGTCTATAGTGATCATTATTAAAGATTAATGGCATGATATTTGTAAGAACAGTTAAGTTATAGAACTGGTTATCTTTCGTTAGTTCATTTGTATTATTTAAACAGAATAAATGCGTAATAGGTATATGAGAAGAGACTATTCTTAATAAATAGAGTGCATGAGTAGGCTGATCAAAGATCCTTATATGAGGTTTTTTTTCTTTGCTTTCTAAGAGAGATAGTTCATATAAGAGATATTCTACATCATATTTATTAGTATAGTGTCCTGTCTTTAAGATAGAATCTAAAGTATCAGGTGTTGTAAAGGAACGGTTATCAAGTAATGTGGCTTCTTTTAAGAAGGAATTTACATGTTGACGGCAATAATAACGGAACTCTCCTATTCTATCTATTTCATAGGCATTTAATAATTCTTTCTTTTCATCATTAGTAAGATAGAGATACTGACTGATCTGTTGGATAAAATCACGATTTGGTATTTTACGTTCTCCTCTAATAATCTTATAAAAAGTAGAACGGTCTATCTGGAAGTATTCTGCACACTTCTTGATATTGATTTTCTTAGTCTTGATATATTCAGATAATAATTGGTATACATACATAATACTACATCTCCATTTCAATCATTTCTATACATTTATCAATCAGCTTCATTTCATCTTCTTTACTATAAGCATTCTTCTTAACTACATTTTCAACAAAATCATTAAATGCTTCTACAAGTGTGACTTCTTTAATAGAGATATTTGCGAGTGTACCTGTTGAATCTGCTGCAATCATATGAAACTCTTGATTACTTAACTGAAAGTATGTTGTAGATGATTCAGAAAGATAAGGCATATTTGCCATCACGACATGAGGATGCTTTATACAGAATTCTTTCCACTTTCTAAGTAATGTGAGTCTATCTTCTAAAGAAAGAGGATTAAAGAGTTCTGGTGGTATATCATGGAGATACCCTGTTTTAGCTGTATAGTATAAACCTTGCACTGTATAGATAACATGGAATTTATCAATACATTGAGGATAGAAGATCTGATTCCAGTAATTCACATAGTTTTGATAGTCTTTAATAAATCCTTCTTTATCAGGAAAGAAATCTTTTAATGATTTACGGATAATATCCAGATCACTCTCTTCAAACACATAAGTAGGACATGGTGTTGTCATGAGTTCCTGTGTAATAACATGAGTATTTAAGAACGTTTGCGTGTCTGCAAGATAGTTTGTCCATGAATCACGTGTCATAAAACATTCTGCTTCTTTTAAATAAGCATCAAATTTTTCTTTATAGGCATTCACAATCTGTTGAAGTTTATAAAGTATTCCCTGACTATGATCATTTGTATAGGTAAACACATAACGTGTTGTAATCATTACATTAGGGTAGAATATATCATGTTCATTCATAATAGAAACATTACTGTAGTAGTAATAAGGATGATAATTCTTATTACGTAAGATGACAGGTAATAAATTAGTTAAACACTTTAAGTTATAGAACTCATTATTTTTTGTCTGTTTCTGTGAATTATCTAGATAAAATAAATGAGTCATAGGCATATCTGATGAAAGATGATTAAAAGAATCGAATATAATAGACATCTCATAAGGCTGTTCCATGATTCTTACATGAGGTTTTTCTTCTCTTAGTTCATAAGAATATAAAGTATAGAGTATATGTTCTACATTGATTCTTCCTGTATAGACATCATCTACAAGAGTCTGATCATCTTGTACCTGTTCTGTAATGTGATAATGATGATCCAATACATGATCTGCTTCCTTAAAGAAATCCTGGATATGTTTACGACGATAGAATATAAAAGCACCTATTGTATCAATTTCATAAGCTTCTAATATCTGTTTTGTTTCTTCCTGACTTAAACATAGATATTGTGCCATTTTATTGACTAATGCTTCACTTGTTGCAGGTCTTTGACCTTTAATGATCTTATGTAGTGTAGAACGATCTATTTCTAAGTATTGTGCAAATTGTGTCATATTCGTTTTCTTCTTATTAATATAAAACGATAATAGTTCTGATAGAGACATAATATACTCCTCCTTAATAATAATTATATCATGGAACCATTTAGCTAAGATATAATCAAATATTTTTTCTTAACTCCTTGATATAGGTTTTATCGGTTATAATTTCAATACATTACTTAATTAATTAGTATATACTGTATATAGGAGATGATAATGTGCAAACATTTTCACAACAATTGCATACGCTCTCTATTGGTGCTAGACTTAATATAGTTGGATAGTCAACTAAAGAGGTGAGAGAGATGGATAAGAAAGAGAACTTCATGAGTGATAATGCATTACTATATCGTGCGGCTATTAAATATTATGATAATAGATTAAAGAAATATGATATAGGTTATGGACAGGTTGTGAATTTAATGATGATTCATGAACATCCTGGTATTACTATGAAGGAATTGTCTTCTAGTGGTTCTGTAGATAAAGGTACAATCACAAAGAGTATATCTAAACTACAGGAGGCGGGCTATATTCGTGTAGAAGAGAATATTCTTGATAAACGTTCTAAGAGGCTTAAAACAACACCTAAAGCGAAAGATGTGATTGCTGAAATGTATCTTGCGAGAAAAGACTGGTGGTCACATCTAACATCTGATTTGACTTTAGAAGAAGTAGATCAATTAGAAAAAACAATGCATCTTTTAGTTAAGAAAGCAATAGAAGAACCAACATACCAGAATCATTTTCGTATCTTTGGCTTTCAAAAGCTCACTCTTCTAGATTATCCAGGAAAGATGGCATGTACTCTATTTACTGGAGGATGTAATTTTAAATGTCCTTTCTGTCATAATTCTGATTTAGTTTTCTTACCAGAAAATATGGTAGAGATTGAACAGGAAGATGTCCTTGAATTCTTAGAAAAGAGAAAGAATATATTAGAGAGTGTATGTATTACAGGTGGAGAACCTTTATTACAGACTGGTATTGTGGATTTCTTAAGAGTAATCAAGGATATGGGGTACTCTATTAAATTAGATACAAATGGTTCTTTTCCTAATAAGTTAAAAGAATTGGTAGAAGAAGGTCTTGTAGACTATGTAGCAGTAGATATCAAGAATGCCCCTAAGAAATACAATAAGACAATTGGTTTAGAAGGTTATCGTCTTGATTCTATTAAGACAACAGTCCAGTATTTATTAGAAAATCATGTGGATTATGAATTCAGAACGACAATTATTAAAGAATTTCATACAGAAAATGATATGAGATTAGTTGGAGAATGGATCAAAGGTGCTAAGCGTTATTATCTTCAAAACTTTGAAGATAATGAGAATGTGATTCAAAAAGGTTTACATGCATGCTCATTAGAAACACTCCAGAGTTATAAGAAGATTTTAGAAGAATATGTTGATGAATGTGAAATCAGAGGGATAGAAGAAAGGATATGATAATATGTACCAGGTCATTAAAAGAGATGGTAAGATTACAGAGTTTGATTTAAAGAAGATAACCCGTGCGATTGAAAAAGCATTTATTTCATTAAAGAAAGAATATCATCCAAGTGTGATTGATATGCTTGCATTAAAGGTCACAAGTGATTTTGAAAAGAAAATTAAGGATCATAAGATTGCAGTAGAAGATATCCAGGATAGTGTAGAGGATATCTTATCACAGGCAGGTTATAGTGATGTGGCGAAGTCTTATATTCTTTATCGTAAACAGAGAGAGAAAGTAAGAAATATGAAGTCCACGATTCTTGATTATAAGGATCTAGTGAATAGTTATGTGAATGCGACTGACTGGAGAGTGAAAGAGAATTCTACTGTCACTTATTCTGTTGGTGGGTTGATTCTAAGTAACAGTGGTGCGATTACTGCAAATTATTGGTTATCTGAAATATATGATCAGGAGATTGCGGATGCACATAGAGATGGTGATTTCCATATTCATGATTTAAGTATGTTGACAGGTTATTGTGCAGGATGGTCTTTAAAACAATTGATTCAGGAAGGTTTAGGAGGTATTCCAGGTAAGATTACATCTAAACCAGCTAAACATCTTGCGTCATTATGTAACCAGATGGTGAACTTCTTAGGTATTATGCAGAATGAATGGGCAGGTGCTCAGGCTTTCTCTTCTTTTGATACTTACTTAGCACCATTTGTAAAGGTAGATAATCTTTCTTATGATCAAGTCAAGAAATGTATTGAATCATTTATTTATGGTGTCAATACACCTTCACGCTGGGGAACACAGGCTCCTTTTTCTAATATTACTTTAGATTGGACAGTACCAAATGATTTAGCTGAATTGAATGCGATAGTTGGTGGAAAAGAAATGGACTTCCGTTATAAGGATTGTCAGAAAGAAATGGACATGATCAATAAAGCCTTTATTGAAGTGATGATTGAAGGTGATGCGAATGGTCGTGGATTCCAGTACCCTATTCCTACTTACTCTATCACAAAGGATTTTGATTGGTCGGAAACAGAAAATAATAAACTATTATTTGAAATGACTGCAAAGTTTGGTACACCATATTTCTCTAACTATATTAATTCAGATATGGAACCAAGTGATGTCAGATCAATGTGTTGTCGATTAAGACTTGACTTAAGAGAATTAAGAAGAAAGAGTGGAGGATTCTTTGGTTCAGGTGAATCAACAGGATCAGTAGGTGTCGTTACTATTAACCTTCCACGTATTGCTTATTTATCGCATAATGAACAGGAATTCTATGAAAGACTGGATCACTTAATGGATCTTGCGGCAAGATCATTAAAGGTAAAAAGAGATGTTATTAGTAAGTTATTAGAAGAAGGTCTCTATCCTTATACAAAACGTTATTTAGGTTCATTTAAGAATCATTTCTCTACTATTGGTTTAGTAGGTATGAATGAAGCCACACTCAATGCGAACTGGCTTAAAGTAGACTTAACACATACAGATGCACAGGAATTTGCGAAGGATGTATTAAACCATATGCGTGAAAGACTAGTGATCTATCAGGAAGAATATGGTGACTTATATAACCTAGAAGCAACACCTGCAGAATCTACATCTTATCGTCTTGCGAAACATGATAAGAAGAAATATCCAGATATCATTACTGCCACTAAAGAGGGTAATACACCTTACTATACAAACTCATCTCATTTACCAGTAGGTTATACAGATGACTTATTTACTGCCTTAGATATTCAGGATGAATTACAGACTCTTTATACATCAGGTACTGTATTCCATGCCTTCTTAGGTGAAAAACTACCAGACTGGAAAGGTGCTGCAACACTCGTAAGAAAGATTGCGGAAAACTACAAACTTCCTTATTATACAATTTCACCTACATACTCTATTTGTGAAGATCATGGTTATCTTGTAGGTGAACAGCCTATATGTCCTGTATGTGGTAAACCAACAGAAGTATGGAGCCGTATTACAGGTTACTATAGACCAGTTAAGAACTGGAATGAAGGTAAAGCACAGGAATTCAAGGAACGTAAAACATATGATATGGGTCACTCAGTACTAAGTGGCAGACATATGAAGAAAATCAAAGAAGAACAGGTACAACCTGTTATACAGAATGAAAAGCTTTATTTATTCACAACAAAAACATGTCCTAACTGTCGTATTATTAAGAAGATATTAGAAGATGAACATGTAGACTATGAATTAATAGATGCAGAAGAACAAGTAGACCTCACAAAGAGATTCTCTGTTATGCAGGCTCCTACTCTTGTCGTTGCGAATGATAAGAGCTATGCGAAATATGTGAACGTGTCTAATATTAGAAAATATATAGAAGAAAGATCATAACCAAAGTGGGCATCACTAAAGTGATGCCCATTTCTTTTAAAGTAAAAAGAAGACTGTGAGATCATTGGATGTCACAGTCTTTATTGTGTTTTGATATACATTTAATTGGTGGAAGTTTTAAACAAATAATAGTTTCTTGAAACATTGGTCTGTATTGTTTCAAATGCTAGGAGATTGTTTTAAGATAATGAACCGGTAGGACTACAAGTGAGTTTTACAGTTTTATCTATTGTTTTTAGTATTGATCCATTTTGATGATATAACTTAGCTGTTATGCTTGCAGATGCAGTTGCACCGGTTTTAGAAGCTTTCGCATTACTTAATTTCCAGTTTGTTGAATAATTGGCTTTACTATATGTTGAGCTAGTACATGTTGCTGATTTTCCATTATATGTGAATTT
>NZ_JBHSEB010000008.1:0-26602 GCF_042651925.1 Catenibacterium sp. GCM10023432
GATTGTTTGTGACAACTTTATTAAAATCCTTGTTCCCTGCAAACTGTTTGGATATAGACTGCTCATAGTGCTTCTTTGTGTAATTGATTGGATTTCTTGATATAGTATGTACTTGAATCAGTTTTCCTTTATAATATATCTGAAGCATATCACCGAATGTTTCAATACTTACATATTCGTCGATATACTTCCTATCCACGGAATACTGAACACCATTGAAATAGACAAGCTGCTGTGGAGATACCTTTACTTTGCGAGGGCTAAGGTATCCATCCAGGACAGTTCTGTCAGGAAGAGGTGTGAGGTATTCCTTTTCTTTTATAAAAAGCACACAAGGAGACATTTGAGTGCCCTGACATATATTTGTATTCATCTTCACATTGAGTTTATCCACAATCTCCTGAAGCTCCTCTATGGAGTCAAACTCACCACTGTAGCTTCTAAGCCAGTCCATAATCTTATTGCGAGCCTCATTGGTTCCTTTTGTATAGGCATGTCTGGTCTTGCATGATTCCACCCTGAAATTCATATCCTTGGCGAACTGCACCATCTTATGATTCACTCTCTTAGGTTTTACGTTCGTATCTATGACAGTGGACATGTTATCAAAAAGTATTCTTTTTGGAACTCCGCCATAGAATTTAAATGCGTTAATAAGACATCTGAAGACAATTGGCTGCTCCTTTGAAAGAGTCAGTTCAATATAGCCGAATCTAGAGAACTTCAACACCAGATGGAATATATTGACTACAAAAGTCTCACCACTTCTTGAAGTAAGAATCATATTCTCTTTCCAGTCACATTGTGCCATGTCAGCTGGATTAGTCTCATAGCGAGTGTCTCCTCCACCTGATGCATCACCTTTAGATGGTGTAAGCTTATGCTTCTTACAGTAAGCCTTAAAGTTTGAATATGAACCTATTTCACTATCGCCATACTGATCTATTAGGAATTCATAAACACCTTTTCTTGATATTCTGGGAATACTTAGTTTTTCTATAATCAACTCCTTGTACGGGTCAAGCCTGCTTGGCTTTTTTCTGTTTCTAGGCTTTCCCTTATAGCCTTCGTGATACTTCTTCACAGTTCTGTAATCTACATCATACTTTCTGCCAAGATCTGCATAGTTTGGTTTACTCTTAGTAAAATCCATTACATTAAGTTCAGCTGCTAGCTGATAAAAATCATTTGAATTCATCGATATTACCTCCGGTAAGATAATATCAATAAAATGAAAAAGGACAAAATAATTATGTAGGTTTTCCAACATTCTTATATTGGCTTTTACCTACATTTTTATTTTATCCTTAGCACAAATATTTAAAGCGAGTTTTTTATTGACCCCCCTTAAAAATTAAAGGTTCTTTTTCCTTCATTTTAACTATTCACCAACATAAGGTAAAACACTTATTTATCGTTTTATCTGGAATAAAATCATTAAAATAAATCGAAAAAATATATTTTTTAGGGCTATTTTTATTTATCGTATACAATTGTTAATTAAGTTTAAAGAATCTTTCACGTATAATCCACGTATAAACTCATGTTTTATAGGCTATTTTTACGTAAAAGCCACCAAAATTGCCCTTGTTTTTTGATGTGCTTAAATTCAGTGCATCTTTACCTATTTTTTTCACGTATAAAATAAATACCCATATCTTTATTTAAAAATGCACCACAACATATATGGTGGTATCTTTGTTATACCGTTTGCTTCTGAATAATTTTTTGGATGAATTATCATTTGGTTTTCAATTTTATTTTCAAAAATCTCTTTAAATCTTCCCAGAGAGGTAGTTGTATAGTTTTTTGATGATTTAACCTCTATTGGATTAATTCTGTAGTTGATTTTACTATCATTTGAAATTAAGAAATCAATCTCAATATCATTTCTGTACTTTTTTATATTGTATCGAGTATAGAAATACAATTTTTTTCCATTGCTGTTATCATTGGCGAAATCACATTCTCATATAGCATGCCTTCATTAAATGCAAGCTTTCCATCCATAATTTGCTTATATAACTGCTCATCCATAATTCCAGTTTCACGAAAGGCATGACTTACTAATAATCCAGTGTCACCCATATAACACTTTACATAAGATTCGTTCTTATTAACCCAAGAACAACATTTGGATCATTGCACTTATAACACAAATTGCAGATTATCGAATCATCTATCCAAAACAAAGGTTCTTCATAACGGTCAAATACTGCTCCCTCCTCTATTTAGCTGAGAACAATTCTCTTCTCATGTGTTGATAAATATGCTGGGATATTTTCAAATATAGCTGACACTCGTGAGTTGTATCTTTTGGCATCTTTTATAATATCATCTTTATATAGTTCAAGAATATCTCTTTTTTCTATATTTTCCAAAGTAAAATTTCTTCCACTATTTTTAAATACAACCAGTGCTTAAGGCATTCCTTCAACCAAAACATATTCTTTTAAAAGATGCATAGCTTTTGCATGTAGTTTCTGTTCAAGCGGAATTTTTTTTGAAACAATCATTTATATATTCCATAAACTCTTCAAAATCTACAGGATACATTTTAATTTTATGTTCCTCAGAAGGAATTGTAATGCCCTCTACACTTTCACGAATAAATATTGACGATCCTGTTTCAATATAATCATATCTACCATCGGCAACTATGTTTTTTTATAGCTTCTCTTGCTTTAGGAAATTTCTGGATTTCATCGAATATGATAAGAGAATTTCTAACATAAAGTCTTTTATTATATTCTAGTGATATCGTTTAAAAAAATATCCAAATTATTTAAATCTTCAAATGAATCTTTTATCTTTGTACTTGCTTTATTAAAATCAATCAATATATAAGTTTTGTATTCATTTATACCAATTTCTTCTGCAAAGTCGACTTACCAAAACGTCTGGCACCTTCTATTAGCAAAGTCTTTTTCCCTTTTGTTTGTTTTTTTCCATTCTATCATTTTTTGATAGATTTTTCTCTTAATTTCCATAAAACCTTCATTATACGCAAAGTATTCTACGCTCGAATTATCAATAGTACGCAAACTAAGTATATAGATTTTTTTTATACAATACGCAATGTATCATTTAAATCTTTAACAGTTTTAATGAATGAATACTACTTATAAACAGTATATTCACAAATTGATTGCGCTATACAGTTAGTCTTAACGTTTTTATTATTTGTATAAAAAAAGAAGTCTTAAGGTATCATTACCTATTCAACTTCTGCTTATAAATGTGTCTTTGTATGAATTAACATTATCTTCCTATTATGGAAAAGTTAATAGTGTTTCCTATGCTACATTTTATATGTTTTTAGCGAATTAATTTAGCTGCAATGTATCCTTCGTGTACAGCATCAAAAATTTGACGAACACGTTTAGCATCACCAACATTGAATACTTGCATATCTGTTTCTTCTTCTAACTTTGTATAGATAGAGTTATCTGGAACAAAACCTGCTGCAATAACTACATTATCACAAGCTACATTTTGTTCATTACCATAACGGTCTGTTAAGACAATAGTATGATCCCCTACTTCAATTAATCTTAAACCTGTTTTAATTTCAATATCTGTTTGAGAGATTGCAATTGAGTATGCTTGGCATGCATTTGACTTTTGTGCTAAGAAATGATCAGTCATTTCTACAATGATTACTTTTTTACCTTCAGCTTTTAATTCCAGTGCTGTTTCTGCACCAGTGATACCTCCACCAATAACAACAACTGTATCACCATCAACTTTTTCTCCACCTAAATAATCCATTGCGTTCACTACCATTTGACTATCAATATTTATGGCTTTAATTTTTCTAGAAACACCACCAGTGGCAGCAATACATACATCATAATTACTTGCAACGATTTCTTCATATGTTGCTTCTTTATTAATAACTGTAATATTCTTATGTGCGTCAATATGATCTTTATAATATGAAATTAAACGGCGAATATTCTTTTTGTTTTCTGGTTTTGCTGCTTCAATCATCGCACCACCAAATTCGCGTTTTTCATAAATTGTTACTTTATGACCATTATTTGCAGCTGTTAAAGCAGCTTCACATCCAGCTGGTCCTGCACCAATAACAACAACATTTCTTGGATTAGTTGTATTAATTGTTTCTCTTTCAAATTTATATAAACCTGGATTAACTGTACAATGAATAGCTGTATGATTTAATAAACCTCTATCTAAGCAACCAATTAAGCAGTTAATACATGGTTTAATTTCACTTGCTTGACCATACTTAGCTTTAATAGCCCAATGTGGATCAGCTAATTGAGAACGACCTAAAGCAACAAATTCACCGCAACCATTTTTCAACAATTCTTCTGCTTCATCAGGTGTAAAAATATTATGACCTACAAAGACTGGAATATTAACTGCATCAGCAATTTTTTTACAGTCAGCACCATTGAAACAGTTAGGCATTAAGAATTCCATTGCAGCAGTTGCATGAGTACCAGCCATAACGTTGATATGAGATACTCCTTCTTTTTCTAATGCTTTCGCAACTTCAATTGTTTCATCTAATGCGATTCCTTCTGGTTCCCAGTCAACTGTACTTAGTTTAACACCAATTGGGAAATCAGGACCACATTTTTTCTTCATATCTCTTACCATTTCAATTAATAAACGCATACGATTATGTAATGATCCACCATACATATCTGTTCTATGATTATCATGTGGTGATAAGAAGTTTGTTGGAATACATCCAGCTGCACCATGAATTTCTACAACATCAAAACCTGCATGTTTACATCTTAATGCAGCATCACCAAATTTTGAAACTAAGTTATGAATTTCATCTACAGATAATTCTCTAGGTAATTTAGCACCTGCTTCATACCATGGTTCAAAAGTGATTGGAGATGCACCGATAACGTCTGCACTACCAACGAAACCAGCATCACGACCTGGATGAGCTAACTGTATACCAGCTGCTGCACCATGCATTTTTAATGCATCAGCTAACTGTGATAAACCTGCAATGAATTCATCACCATCAGCACGCAAACCACAAGATGTCATTGGAACAGGAGTTGCGTTATCCATAAAAATTAAGCCAGCACCACCTTCAGCCGCGTCAACATATGCTTGAATCTGGCGTGAACTTACTGAACCATCAGGATTTCCTAAATAAGTTCCCATTGAATTACGAACAATTCTGTTTTTAAGCACAACATTACCAATTTTTCCTTTTTTAAATAAATTAGGATAATATTTGTTTTCCATATTTTTCTCCTCCGTTTTTTATATTATCTAGATTAAATTATGATATAATCTTCAAAAGAAAAAAATCACAAGACAAAACAAAATAGTTGCTTAGGCAACAAAAATAGAAAGGAAGTTGCAAAATATATGAAAGAAGATTTACGTGTTATCAAAACTAAAGATAATATAAAAAAGAGTATGCTTCATCTCCTTAAAAAATATGCATTTAAAGATATTACTATGTCCATGCTGGTAGATGAATGTCGAATTAATAAAACAACATTTTATCGTCATTATTCAGATAAATATGACTTAATTGAAAAGATTTCTAAAGATTATATATCCTTATTTAGTAAAGCAAGTTCAAACTTTGAAAATGGGATCAATGTACATAATATTGATTGTTTAATTCAATTCTTTGATGACAATAAAGATGAACTCTTAATTTTAGAATCAAAAATACTACCCATTAATATATTTGAAGATATGCATACTATCATGACATTAGACCTTTGCACATATTTCAAAAAATCTATTAATCAGGATGATTTAATTAAACTATATGCATCTCTTATTTCAAATAATATCTTAACAACCATTAAATGGTACCATAAAAACTATTTAAATTTTGAAAGAAATCAGATTATTCAAATTGTTTTACAAACCGTTGAAACAGGACTTAAACAATCAATCACTGCTATCATGAAAGGCCAAAAAAAACTCTAACATTTTTATAAAATATGTTAAAGGCTATATCTTCTTCTATTTCAGTCGGTGAAACAGGACTTGTATGTAAACAAAAATCCACCATTAGTTCGTTTTTGCCTTATATAAAACAAGCAATAAAAGAAAACCAATCATAAAAGGATTAACAAAATAGTCAATCTATTATGATTTTCTATTTGCGTTTCGCCTTCTTTAAAATTGTTTTATATCTAGAAACTGGCTTCTTAATAGCTAATATAAGGATATTCCCACTTTGTTAATCCTCATATTTCTAATGCATATCAAATCATAATTTCAAGAGTTCATCTCTTAGAAATCTTAATCTGTAATGAGTGTTATTAGACTTATCAATCCAGGTTGCAGCAACAGTATAATCACTCAACTGATTCATCTATAACTTCAGCAACAAAATTTTCTTTAAATTCAACAGATTCAATTACTGATTATTCCACTTTAGTTGATCACTCATTCCGATTGGGTTGACCAAGTGTTCCGATGCTCTTGACCAACTAGCCATTTTCGTAAAATTCCGACGTGGTTGACCAACCATTTCAATGAGTTTGACCACCTAAAAATCCTGGCTGCAAATAAAGTACAGTCAGGATTGTTTTTTGTTTATCTGCTTCTCATTGACTTATCGCCAAAGATTTTTATTGTCTGTGATTTTGATACTATTCTATCCATTATCGCATCAGCTAAGCCACCTCCACCAAGCTTACTGTGCCATCCTGCAACATCAAACTGAGAGCAGAATACTGTTGAATGGATACGATATCTCTTTTCCAGTATTTCCAGAATATCCTGCTGTTCGGCATTATTAGTCCCTATCAACAGCCACTCGTCCAGTATTAAAAGATCACACTTTATGTATTGATTTATTCTCTTTCTGTAGTTTTCCTGAACTTTCGCAAAATCTAATTCAGCTAATAAATCAGGAAGTCTTACATACATTACTTTCAGGGGTGCATTACATGCCTCTACACCTAGTGCACATGCAATATATGATTTACCACTTCCTGTAGCACCAACTATAATGAGATTCTCATGTCTATTGATATATTCATTCGTTGCATTTTTTTCAATCTGACTCTATTTCTTGATTTCTTTAACAGTTTCGAGATTTTGTTTCTAGACATACCTAATGATAAATATCTGAAAATCTCTTTGTATATTTCCTCGTATGCTTTATAAATCAAAACTACTTTCCTGTAAAATATTGCGTAGATTCGATGCTTATCTATTACTTAATTTTACTAGAAAAGGAGTGTGTATAATATAATTGATCAACCTAATCGGAATGATTGGTCAAGTCTTTCGGAATTAATGATCAGGCTAAATCGGAATTATTGGTCAGCTTCGCCATAATAATCAATTACTAAATCTTCGATCATAATATCAATTTTCATCGTTTGTTCTAAAAAAAGGCGATTGAAAATCACCACTAACTAAGAACGGCATTTGGCTGTTCTTTTCATTTGCGATAAAATATAGATATGGATAAGGTGGGATGTGTTTTGGATACTCATGTTTATTCTGCTCATGTTGCTCGTTCTATCATCGACCATTGCGATATTCGAGGCTACAACCCTGACAGAATTCATATCAAAGATATTTTCTTCAAGTTTATTTTACTATTTACAGTGTCATCTTTTTCTTATAATAATCCATATCCGTTAATGATGAATAGTTATCTTTATCACTTGCATCTTTATCATTCATCTTATTCATCAGTAAAAACAAAGGAACTATTAATATAAAAATTGTCAATCCCATAAAATATGAACTAGTAATAAAAAGATACTTAGGATTTACTGTAATTCCAACGTTACCCGAAAATACAAGTACAAGTTGCATTCCTACGAAATAAACAACAAATAAATTTACTATCCAGGATATTTATATTTTTTTCTTATCCATGCATCTTCTTCCCACAAACTAAATTTACCTTGTAAATAAAAAATGAAAGAACTATTCTAAATTCTTCCATCTTATTAAAATATTGATATATTTTAACGTTGATAAAACATGAATTATGTCACACTCGATAAACTATACAAACATTTTGTCGAGTGACTCGATATTTTATTGTTCAGTCTCTTGAAAAATAAATGTAGATGCTATACTCAACTCATAAGGAGCTAACTATATAAAAATCAAGTGTTTTTCCTTATTGATGGGAAGATAACCAAGTTCATCAATAATCATTATCTTGAATTTAGTAAAATGTCGAAACCTGTCTTCCAATCTGTTCTCACTGTTTGCTTTCTTCAACTGGTAGATAAGATCATGACATTTGATGAAATAAGTACTGTTTCTACGCTTTGTAGCAACGATACCTATACTTACTGTCAAATGTGATTTACTAATAATTGATGAATGGTTACTAGTGAACACTCAAAACATTGAACAACAAGATATTCTGTTCTCAATTGGATGTAGCAGGATGGCACTCTCAATTAGGTGGTGCAGCATGAGCTGATGCTTTGCGAGATAGAATTACACCAAAATCTCGCATAATCAAAATTGATGGTGATAAATCGATGCGTTCAAGATAAAATCATTAGTCCAAGACCATATCCTTTTCTCTGATAGTCAGGATGAATGGTAAACGGACCAAATGATAAAATTTCTTTTTCCGTACCATCATCGGTAATCAGTCTTGCTTTTACATATATAATGTGACCAATAATTTTCCCATCCTCTTCTCAAACAAAATCTAATTCAAGGATATACTCTTCGCTTTTTCTTATCTGATGACAAGATAGTGTTCGTTACATCTTGGCACAGATCAATCCCAAAATGTCTTTTTTATTAATTCTTCTTCTGTTCTATGATCTTTTGGTTTTTATTTCATATCGAGATTTTTGTCTCCTTCTTCGATTTTAAGTTTTTATCTTATGTTTCTTCACTAGCAATTTTTTTTGATTGGCACCTGAATTTCTGTAAGCCATTCACTTTCATCCTCTTTGTTCCAAACACCATCTATATAACTTTCACGAATCGCCCCTACAATCTCATATCCATTCTCTTCCACATATTTTAGCACACTTTCATAAGATGTAGCCAAAGTGTTATATGACCCCTTATGAAATACAGATGCTACCAGGAGTTTCGGCATCATTTTAAAGTGAAGCTCACCGATATCATCCTTACATTCTGTCACTGATTCGCATAATTCCACCAGAATATTTTCCTCTTTATAACTCGGTTCCAAATAGTTCGTAAAGCAATATTCTGGGAGAGCGCAAATGCATCCTACCTGTTCCATAAGTTCTCCCATTTGAGGCATTTTATCAAATAGATTATCATAGGAATCAAGTCTTGTCTTCATATAGGCAACAATACACTCCGGTACCTCCTTGATTAAGACTGGTGTTAACAAACAAGATTTCTTTTTTGCTAGATATCCATCTAAAACAGCCACCTGTTTCGTAAGTTCAGCAATTCTTGAAAGAAGTTCTGATTTCTTTTTTAGCAATAATTCTTCTTCATCTTCGCCATTATTGATGCGTACAATTTCTTCCAAGGTAAAACCAGCCTGTTTTAATGCTGATATTTGGTGCATTGTAGCCATTTGATTTAGTTTATAATAACGATATCCAGTTTCAGCATCAATATAAGCCGGCAGCAAAAGCCCCTGTTCCTCATAGAAACGAAGAGCTTTCACTGTCACACGATTCATTGCAGCAAACATCCCAATCTTATATAACGAACCACTATCTACTTCTCCACACATTTCATGTTCTCCATACATTTTCATCAAATCACTCCCATCGGAATGTTTTTACAGCAACACTTGTACAGATTACTGCAATCACAAGTATAATAATCACCGATGTCAGTATATCATCAAAACAGCCAATAGACACCTTTTTTAATGTATCAATTCCAATTCCCAGTGGCATCCATTTGATTAAAGCACGAACTCCAGCCGGAAATACTTCTGCCGGAATCGTTGCTCCTGAAAATAACAACATCGGAAAATACAAAAGGCTTGTTGCAACATTCATAGATTTTGTTGTACGACATAGGCTTGCCACCAAAAGTCCAATTGAAAACATAGAAACCATCGTAAGTAACCATATCCCTATAAAAGCAAAGACATTTCCACTCATTCGATATCCAAAAAGAACTGCAACTATCGTTAATAAAATCGTAGAAACGATTGCAATCATACTGCTAGAAAGAATATCACAAGTAAGTAATCTCACAGGCGAGCATGGACTACAATACATTCTTCGAAGAATTCCTTGATTTCTAAGTTCTACAATTGTGATTGGAATACTCATAAAGGCAGTACAGCATATTCCCACGGTAGATAATGATACAAATGCGCTTTGTAAAAATGTTAATCCAGAATCGGCCGCTTCCTTATGACCGCTTATCATGGTAATCAATGCAAATACTACCACTGGCATCAATAATCCAAACAGAATAACATCCGGTGAACGAAAGTATATCCTCTGTTCTATTTTATACATTGTCAAAAATCTTTTCATAACAAATCCTCCTCACCCATAAAATAAAGATATGCTTCTTCCAAATTAGTCTTTCTTGAAGCATTTACAATTTCAGCAATGGTACCTTCTATTACCTTTTCCCCTGACTTAATAATGCATACATGGTCACAAAGTGCCTGTGCCTCCTCCATATAATGTGTGGTCAAAAAGATAGTAAGTCCTTTTTCTTTCAAATGTTTTATAGTACGCCAAACTTCTCTTCTTGCTGCTACATCCAAACCTGTTGTTAATTCATCCAAAAATACAATCTCTGGATTCCCAATCAATGCCAGGACAACAGAAAGCTTCTGTTTTTCTCCACCAGACAGTTTATTGATATAACTCTTTTTCAAATCAGACAATCCAAACGAATCCAATAACACTTTGTAATCTGATGGCTTTTGATACAAAGAAGCATACTCCATGCAGGCTTCTTCCACCGTCATCATATTCTGATACTCGGTATGTTGAAGTTGAACCCCAACTTTTTCAAATACCTTTTTTCTGTGTTTTGCTGCATCCATTCCAAGTATCGTTGCCTTTCCCAAATCTGGACATTTCAGTCCCAAAAGCAAATCAATCGTAGTACTTTTTCCTGCCCCATTATGACCAAGTAGCGCAAACACCTCACCCTTGTTCACTTCGAAAGAAAGGTCATTTATTACTTTTCTTCCTAAAAATGATTTTGTGAGATTTTTCACTTGAATACATTGTTCATTCATAAAAAATCCTCCTTGTTATCTTTACAAGAAGGATTCTATCATCTCCCCTAAAGGGGAGAGTCAATAGTCTATTTATTCTTTCTACTTGTATCTACACCATACAGTATAGTTATATGTAGCATATATAAGTTTCATACCTTTTCATCCTTTTGTTTTTATTACAGATAAGCCGGTTATAATTATGTGTCCTAGAATTATCCCTTAGAACGTGAAGCACACATTTCATCATGAATTGAATTGGGTGATAGTGTTTTAATGATTGCAGATCGTATCGGTGATACAGTTGAAACAACACTAAAAACATATAGTCATCTTTATTCTGACAAACAAGTACAACTTTTTAATAAACTTGAAGAAATGAATAATAGTACCATTTTAGTACCAATTAATAATCAACATAAAGTAAATCGTTTATTTAACGTTTTATCTGGCATAAAATCGTTAAAATAAATTGAAAAAATATATTTTTAGGGCTATTTTTATTTATCGTATACAATTGTTAATTAAGTTTAAAGAATCTTTCACGCATAAATCACGTATAAACTCATGTTTTATAAGCCATTTTCACGTAAAATCAACCAAACATGGCCTTGTTTTTTGATGTGCTAAACAGATGGTATTTTACTGATATAAATTTCTACTAATATTCATTAACTTAAAACAGCTTTAATCTTTCGATTAAGTTTCTCTATTAATAGAGGGTCAATCTCACTAAGAAATTCTTTAAATTCTCGTTGAGATTTTGCTCTTATTTCTTTCAACATTTTTGAATCTGCTATTTTTCTGTGTGCTTCACTTGCAGGATAGCCACCTCCAAAAGGTTCAGAAAATAAAGTTTTTAATGTCATTTCTAAGTTTTCCTCACCTATGTATGTATACTGTTCACCTAGTGGTAAAGATATAGCATTACCATTATTTATTTGAGCAAACAAATAAGCATCTTTAGGTGTTGATGCATAACCACACAATACGCCAGACATACTATTACAAGCAAGCATCATACCTTGACCAGAAGAACACCCAGTAACAACGAAGTCAACGACATTCTCATCAATTAACATGCCTATTAAAATTGATATTTCTATATATGAATATTTTTCTTCGTCATCCAAAAAGCATCCAAAGTTAATAACATCAGCATCTTTTGCATATTTTTTAGTATAACTATATAGCATATTATTTTTAGATATCTGTGAACTTGCTTGTACAACTGCTATCTTCATTATCTTTACCCCTTTGATTTTTTCTTTATCATTTTTTCTATGAATTTTATATATAAATCATCAAGTGTTTATTTTCAAATGCTATTTTTTTATTAGATAGTATCCTCCCGTTTTGTTTGAACCTTTATGTTCAACATATTTAGTTAGATTTCTTTTTATCGAATTTCTAACTTTATCTGCTGTAATAGATGGATCAACTTCGTAAAGTATATTCACTATCTCTGGGACCTTAATTCCTGGATGTTGTTTAATCGCTTTTAAAATCTCTAGACCTATATCATTTATTTGGTCTTTTATTGGGTCATTTATTTGGTCATTTATTTGGTCACCTAAATAATTCACATTTGGTAATGTTACAATAAAGAAATTATCTGTTGCCTTAAATTCAGGTTTCACATCATAATCTTTATAACTATACATCGTTCTAGGTATACCTGTCCCAAAGTTTTCAATCATTCCTAATTTATCAAAAATATGAACCAATCTAGGGTTACGATATGTCTGTACACCATTCATAATATCATCTAATGAGGCATCAAATATTCCTCCTGGGCTTGTAATTTTTACTTTGTCTGGGAAAAACTCAATTTTAATATTCGAGCGAATAATGTAATCTGCATGACATACTGCATTCATCACCATTTCACGAATAGCTACACCTGGATATGATTTTGTATCAATTCTCTTAAAAGTATTTCCATCAATGACAACTTTTAAATCGTTAAGTCTTTCCGCTTGTTCTTCAACATTCTTAAGAATTGTAACTAAAGATCCAGAAAAACTTTTTTTATTTTAAAATTCATATTACTATCATATTCCGCTAATTTAACAACAATGTCTGATTGATCAGAAATAATATAGGCTAAATTTGTAAATTGTCCAGATTTATTTATAATTCCTAAAGACTTCATCAAACGTGATGTTAATTCAATATCGTTATCTTCAAAAGTTCTTTTTAGTGCCTTAAAGGTTAATTCTTGTTCATCTGAAATATCCTCTACAAAACTATAATTATGAGACTCCGTAATCATATGAAGTATTTCATCATCTGTTGCTTTTCTTTTACTTCTCCCTACTCTAATGAAAACACCTGAAGGTTTTGGCCCTTTTTCCCTAAGATAATAGGGTTTGTTTTTTCCTTTTTTTATATTGATTTCTAAAACATTATCATTATTGAAAGAATATTGAATCAAAACAGATGGTTTTGGAAAAAAAGACTCTTGAATCCAATTGCCAAGTTTTAAATCTATGTCATCTTTTATTTTATTATCATTAAAACCTATAATTGTCCCATCATCTTCAACTCCAACAAAAATAGTCCCACCATCGCTATTTAAAAAAGCAATAATTTCATCTTTAATTTCACTTATTAATTCACGTTTTAATTCTACTTTTTCAGTTTCAAAATATCTTTCCGTTTATTGAGTCACCCCGTATATATATTATAATTATTTTGACCAAATAAAACAATTTAATCAATAATTAACCTAAAAATAATATATTTTTAAGTACAAAAAAACCTCAGTTTCCTGAGGTTATCTTTGTAGATTTAATTAATCACCAACGTATGGTAATAAAGCCATCTGTCTTGCTCTCTTGATTGCTCTAGCAAGTTTTCTCTGATACTTAGCGCTTGTACCAGTTACACGTCTTGGGATGATTTTACCATTAGCTGAGATAAATCTCTTTAAAAGTTCAACATCTTTATAATCAATGTAATCAATCTTGTTTTTAGTGAAGTAGCAAACTTTTCTTCTACCCATTCTCTGTCTTCTGAAAGCCATTGTTGTTTCCTCCTGTTAGAATTGAATATCGTCTTCCATGATATCATATGAATTCACTGAATCATCAAAATCTTTATCTAGATCCACTGTCTTCATATCATAGAAGTCATTGTTGTTTTGTCTAGGCTGCTGAGTCATTGTAGGCTGCTGCATCATAGGTGCACTCTGCTGAGTTCTTTCTCTCTGTGCTCTTGTTTCCAAGAACTGAACTGAATCAGCGACAACCTCTGTCACATAAACTCTCTGGCCCTGATTGTTGTCGTAACTACGAGTCTGTATACGACCATCGACTGATACAAGTGAACCCTTGCTGCAATACTGTGCAACATTTTCAGCAGGTTTTCTCCATACAACACAGTTAATGAAATCAGCTTCCTGACCATCTCTTGTTGAGAAGTTACGATCAACTGCTAAAGTAAAACTTGTTACAGCTGTACCATTACCTGTTCTTCTTAATTCAGGATCTCTTGTAAGTCTTCCGACTAATGCGACACGGTTAAGCATTCGCCCTCACCTCTTCTTAGTCTCTTCTTAAAGTTAAGTGACGTAATACGCTTGGGTTGATACGTGATAAACGTTCGAATTCAGCGATTGCTTCTGGAGTTGTATGAGTATCGATTACTACATATAATCCCTTAGTATAATCTTTGATTTCGTAAGCTAGTTCACGTAAGCCTAACTTTTCAGTGTCAACGTTGTCAACAACACCTTCACCTTCAGTTAAGATTGCTTTAAAACCATCTAATACTGCAGTCTTTGCATCATCTTCTAAGTCAGGTTTTAAAATCATCATAATTTCATACTTGTTCATTTTTTTACCTCCTTTGGTCTTAACGGTCTAGAATACTTCTAGACAGGCAGTAATATTTTACATGCTCGTTCATACTATCACAAGAAAATCAAAAAAGCAATGATAAATCGAAGTTTTTTTACTTATTTTAGATCTTCTTTCGTTGTGATTTTAATATTGTCATAGTCACCTTCTACGACATAAACATCTTTTCCCTGTAATTCTAACATAGATGCATCATCTGTTGCCTGGATATTATTTTCAATGGCTTCTTTATATGCATTTTTAATAAGTACTGTATCAAAAGCCTGTGGTGTCTGCGCCTGCATCAATTCAGAACGAATGAGTGTTTCTACAACCTTACCATCCTTCACACGCTTGATTGTATCTTTACATGGCACCATTGCAAGTACTGCCTTATGTTCTTCCATACCTTCTACCAAACGATCTAAAAGGTCTTTTTTCACAAAAGGTCTTGCTCCATCATGGATCATTACATAATTACTTGTGACATGTTTTAATCCTTCATAAACAGAATCCTGTCTTTCTTTTCCACCTTCTACAAACTTCATACATTTCTTATTTAATAGTTTCTTGAAATGTGATTGTTCTTCCTTCTTACATACAATAATGATCTCTTCACATCTCTTATCATGTAAAAAGACATTCACTGTCTTTTCATATACAGTCTCTCCCTGTAATTGATAGAACATCTTGTTGTAACCAAGACCTGTTCTCTTACCACTTCCTGCACATAATATAATTGCGCTATACATCATGAATCACCTCTATTCCATTATATCAAAAAGAACGTAAATTACTTTACGTTCTTTTCTAGTCTAGCAAATAAAACACTACGTGTTGTTGTATCAGGCGCATAACAAGTAGATAAAAGCAATAATGGTGCCCCATTTTGTGTATCTACATCTCTTGATTGTTTAGCGGATGATTTCGCATTAGCTACATAACTTGCATAATCAATATCCTTCAAGTAATAATCACTTGTTGCATCAATGATCTTTGTACTATAGACAGAATATACATTAATGCTACCATCTGGTAAATAAATATATACTTCAGGATGATTAATAAAATAATCATGATCCGCAAACTTCTTAATATTCGCAAACATTGCACCATTCTTCATATTATGACCATAGATAATTGTATTACTATCAGTCAATGATGCATTATTATCTTCATCTAAGAAGATACTGCCTCCAAATGAATACTTCTTTTCATAGTTTGTATGAATGTATGTATCATTTGTTTTTCCTTTCAATAAAGCATAGTCGATATTTGTATTAGGAATATAAATCCAACCAATAATATCTTCATTAATACTCTTTAATTGATTAAAATCAATTTTTCTATCTAGTGGTGAATCCTGCTTCACTTCAGTTACGACTTTTTCCTGTAGCTTATTGTTATCAGAATCCAACTTATGATATTTATATCCAATATTTAAAAGATTACCTGCACTATATAGAAAGACAGCTAAACATACTACAAGAAGAATACGTCTAATAATCTTCATTATACGTTAAACTTGAAGAACATGATATCACCATCAAGTCCTTTATAAGTTTTTCCTTCCTGTCTGATCTTACCAGCTTCTTTTAAAGCCACTTCACTCTTATACTGCATCATATCATCATAAGTATAAGTTTCAGCTTTAATGAAACCTTTCTGGAAGTCTGTATGAATAATACCGGCCATTTCTGGTGCTGTCATACCATTAGTAAATGTCCATGCACGGCATTCATCAGGTCCTACAGTAAAGAAAGTCTTTAAGTCTAATAAAGCATATGTTTCTTTAATAAGCTTATCTAGACCACTTTCCTTGATACCTAAATCATCCATGAAGATAGCTTTATCTTCTGCATCTAATGCAGCTAACTCACTTTCAATCTTAGCGCAGATAGGAACAACATCGCATCCTTCTTTTGCAGCATATTCTTTTAAAGCAATATAGTATGGGTTTGAATCTGGATCTTCGATATCTTCTTCACCCATATTCGCTACATAGATCATAGGCTTAGTAGTTAATAAGTTGAACTGTTTTACATAAACCATTTCTTCCTCATTAAAAGTAAGCGTACGAGCCATCTTACCAGCTTCTAATACTTCTTTTAATGGTGCTAATACTTCCATTTCAGCTTTAGCTTCTTTATCACCAGTCTGAGCTTTCTTTTCAATCTTACCAATTCTCTTGTCCACTGTTTCCAAGTCAGCCATTACAAGTTCAAGATTGATTGTTTCAACGTCACGTACTGGATCTACTGAACCATCAACGTGAGTAATATCCTTATCTCTAAAACATCTTACTACTTCACAGATTGCATCTGTTTCTCTGATGTTAGCTAAGAATTTATTTCCTAAGCCTTCACCTCTAGAGGCACCTTTTACAAGTCCAGCAATATCTGTAAATTCAAATGTAGTATAGATAGTCTTCTTTGGATTAAAGATTGCAGCAAGATCATCTAATCTATGATCTGGCACTTCAACAACACCTACGTTAGGATCAATTGTTGCGAATGGGTAGTTAGCTGCTTCTACCTGTGCGTTTGTGATTGCATTAAATAATGTAGATTTACCAACGTTTGGTAAACCAACGATTCCTGCAGTTAATGACATAATTTATATTCACTCCTTTTAATCTACATTATTTTATTATAACTAACATCAAAATGCAATGAATGAATGGTATAATGGGGAAGGTGATAACATGAATAATATATATGAAAGACTCAATCAATTTTTATGGTCTCATCCTACTTATAAAAAAGTGGTAGGATTTCTTACAATCGCATTAAAATATATCATGATGGCTTCTTATGTGATGTTATTAATTGGTTTCTATATGACTCATGATGATTATCTCATTTATGCGATTATTAAGCCTTGTACTTCATTTCTTATTGTGACAGTGATTAGAAAACTGATTAATCAATCACGTCCCTATGACTACTTAGAAGTGACTCCACTCTTTGAACATCGTGAAGGATGTTCTTTCCCTTCTAGACATGCTGCAAGTGCCTTTATTATCGCATTTACTGCGATCCATTTTGATTTATATATTGGTATAGTGATGCTTATATTCGCATTTTTAACTGCCATTACAAGGGTTTTAAGTGGTCTTCATCATATCAGTGATGTGACTGCTGGTATGGTGCTCAGTCTTATTATTGAACTTTTATAGAATACATAACTATTACACAGAGAAGTGTGTATAATAGTATCCGATAAAGGAGATGTGATCATGAAAAAGATAAATATTGCGATAGCTTTCATGCTTCTCATCAGTCTTGTTTATAGTCCTGTACATGCTGATGAAGTGAAGGAAGTTTATCTTACTTTTGATGATGGGCCTTCTCATAACACACCTCAAGTATTAGATATTCTCGATAAATATAATGTGAAAGCGACATTCTTTGTAACGGGTGAAAATGCCCGTTATCAAAGCTATATTCGTACAGCTTATTTAAAAGGACATGCCATTGGTGCACATAGTTATACACATAAGTATAGTATTTATCAAAGTGAAGAAACTTATTTTGAGGATTTAGGTAATATTGAGAAAATCATCAAAGAACAAACAGGACGTACCAGCAAATTGATCCGTTTCCCTGGAGGAAGTTCAAATACGGTATCAAGACATTATTCACAGGGAATTATGGCTAAGGTTGCACAGGAAGTAGAAAAGAAAGGCTATAAGTACTATGACTGGAATGTATCTTCTAATGATGCGACTGGACGTTCAGTAAATCCTGCACGTATTATTGAAAGTTCTAAGTCAAGACTACCACGTGTCTGTATTTTAATGCATGATACAGCCACTAAAACAACAACAGTACAGGCATTACCTGCAATTATTGAATACTATCAGGCAAATGGCTATACTTTTAAAACTTTAGAACATACTGACTTTGTCAGTCATCAACGTATCAACAATTAACGAGAGGCATAAAACCTCTCGTTTTTGTGTTAAATAAAATATTTTGTATAGTAACGGATACGAATCAAATCAAATAAACGCATAATCTGATAATTGAATTCAATACCATCAAATGTACCTAATACATGTACGACATCATCTGCACAGATAGAATCATAATTCTTATATTTGATATTCTGTGTCATGAGGACGATATGTGATTTACATAGACACTTTTCTTTTAAAGATTTAGATACATGACTCAAAGCTCGCCCTGTAGCAGTTAAGAAGAAAACAACATCAGTATCTTTGAACTTGAAATTCTTATCAAATTGATGATATTCAATTGCCTGTTTACCCATGCTGATCATATCTGTCTGAAAGTCTACAGTCACACTAAGTGGTGAATAGCCTCCTGCTAGGATGATTCTTCCATTTTCATAAATAATTTCAGCTAAGTGATCAACAAGATTCAAGAAGTCTTCTTTTGAACCTGAGATATGAAGAGAACTGATCATTCCATCAATATCAGTATGGAGTAGTCTTAACTGCATCTGACTTGAACGAAGATCCTGATCCATCATGAGTCTTTCTCTGAAGTCTTCATAATCATGATATCCTAAATATCCAATAAAGGTCATTATATCTTCCTCTGTATACTCAGATTCCTTCACAATTTCTTCTAATGTCTTACATCTTAATTCTTGATAGTGTTCTACCATGAATAAGGCAATACGATATTGTTTATCGTCAGTAATCACACCATTGAGATAACGAATAATACGTGATAGTAGTATGTCCATAAAATCACCCCTTTCATATATTATATACTAAAAAAGACTCCATCTTACTAAATGGAGCATAAAAAAAGGATAACTGGAGGGGCGGTCGAACCATTTCTAAGAATGGGCATCCCTCATCCGCAGAATACTTAAATAAGTATAAGGCGTGTTAGACGAGACCGATTTTTCTACATCAGTTATCCTGTATGATTATATTAAACCATTATTTTTTGATGGAGTCAAGTTATTCACTTTCTTTATGTTCGATTACTTTTTTTAATCTCTTTTCAAAATCTCTTCGTGAAAACATGATAATTGCGCCGCAACCCATGCATTTCACTTTAATGTCCGCACCCATTCTTACGATTTCCCATTGTGTGGATTTCTTACATGGATGAGGTTTTTTCATTTCAATAATATCATGTAATCCGTATTCCATCATTATTCTCCTAATCTTTTAATAATATCTCTTGCAACTAAGATTCCATTAGCACCTGCCTGAGCAAGTCCACGTGTTAATCCTGCACCATCACCAGCAACATATAAACCATCTACAAGAGTTTCAAATCCTTCTCTTACCTTTGGTCTTGCACTATAGAATTTAGCTTCTACACCATAAAGTAATGTATGTTCATTCGCAATACCTGGTGTCACGTGATCTAATGCTTCAATCATTTCTACGATTGATTTCATTGTATTGTATGGTAATACAAGACCTAAATCACCTGGAACAGCTTCTGGTAATGTAGGCACTGTATAACCTTCTTTTAAACGCTTTTCAGTTGTTCTTCTACCCTTTTGAATATCACCATATCTCTGTACGATGATAGAACCATTTGAAAGCTTGTTTGCTAATTGAGCCACCTGATGGGCAAATTCATTAGGCTGGTTAAATGGTTCAGAGAATACATGAGATACCAATAATGCAAAGTTAGTATTGTCAGACCCTAATTTAGGATCATGATAAGCATGTCCATTGGCCATCATTGTCCCTTCATGGTTTTCTATTACAACATGTCCACTAGGGTTTGAACAGAATGTTCTTACTCTTGTACCTACAGATGTGTTATAGATGAACTTACCTTCATATAAGTTCTTATTGATTTCATCCATAACGATATTAGATGTTTCTACACGTACACCAATATCTACCTGGTTGTTATAAAGATCTAAACCATGTTTCTTAAAGACAGCATCCAGCCATGTCGCACCATCTCTACCTGGTGCAAGTAATACTTTAGAGGCTGTAATGATATCACCTTTTGCAAGCTTGATACCCTTGATTGTATTATCTTCTACAATAATATCTTCTACTTCTGTATTGAACTGGATATCAATATGTTCCTTTAATACTTCCTGCATTTCAGTCATGATACGTAAGTTTTCTTCTGTACCTAAATGTCTGACCTTAGCACGTAATAACTTTAATCCGACTGCATAGCCTCTGTGTTCAATTTCTTTTACTTTATCTGTAGTTGGGTCAGTAATATCTTTAGTTGCCCCATGCTTTAAATATAAGCTATCTACATAACGAATTACATCTTCTACTTCATTTGCTGGAAGATAATCAGTAAGCCATCCACCAAATTCACTTGTAATATTAAACTTACCATCAGAATAAGCACCAGCACCACCAAATCCACATGTAATAGAACATGCTGGTAAACAGCCTGGTTCATTATCCTTGATAACTGGACACTGTTTGATCTTCTTATCTTTGATAGGACAATGTCTTGCAGTCACTGCTCTTCCTTTATCAATTAATAATACTGATAAGTTAGGATTCTTTAATACGAATTCATAACTTGCCATAATTCCTGCTGGACCAGCACCTACTACAATTACATCATAATTTTCTCTCATATATACCTCACTTCTTTACCATTCAATAATACCATTCTTTCGACATAAAGAAAAGGTAGTAAAACACTACCTTTAATCTTCAAATAAGCATGCACCATTTGTTTCAATAACATGTTTGTAATAATCAAATGATTTCTTCTTATAACGTTTATAAGTACCATTACCTAGATCATCACAATCTACATAGATGAAACCATAACGTTTAGACATCTGTTTTGTAGATTCAGAAACAATATCAATACATCCCCAAGATGTATAACCCATGAGGTCTACACCATCTTCTACAATCGCATTATACATTTCTTTAAAGTGTGCATCGAAGTAATCAATTCTATACTGATCATCTACAGTGCCATTCACTAATTCATCCTTAGCGCCTAAACCATTTTCTACTACGAATAATGGCTTTCTATAACGGTCATATAAGTCTACTAAAGAGATTCTTAAACCAATAGGGTCAATCTGCCATCCCCAGTCAGATGATGGAATATATGGATTCTTAATAGCCACATTAGTGTTAGCTGCTGTCTTCTTTAAACCATTGTCATCTTTAGCAACACAGCTAGATGAATAATAAGAGAATGAAACGAAATCAACTGGATATTCCTTCATAATCTTTAAGTCATCTGGTTCCATCTTGATATTGATGCCTTCATTCTTGAATTTAGATAATAAGTATGCTGGATATTCACCAAATACCTGTGTATCGCTATAACAATATGTACTTCTCATATCCTGCTGTGCCTGTAAAACATCTTCAGGTTTACATGTGTATGGGTAGTAAGTAAGCTTTGTTAACATACAACCTACTTTTGCATCAGGTCTTGCTTCATGCACGATCTTAGTTGCAAGTGCACTAGCTACAAACTGATGATGCATTGCCTGGAAGATGACTTCATTGAAGTTCTTACCTGGGAAACGATCTTTAATAAGTGCACCTGTAGTATATGGGTGTCTGATCATAGAGTCTACTTCATTAAAAGTAAGCCAGTATTTTACTTTATCCTTATATCTATCTACAATCACTTCACAATAACGTACAAACATATCGATGACTTCTCTTGAATACCATCCATCATAATTTAATACAAGATTAATAGGTGGTTCATAGTGAGAAATAGTGACTAATGGTTCAATACCATATTTTAAACATTCATCAAATACATCATCATAGAACTTTAAGCCTTCTTCATTAGGTACTGCATCATCACCATTAGGGAAGATTCTTGCCCAAGCAATAGATAAACGGAAAACTTTAAAGCCCATTTCTGCGAATAACTTAATATCTTCTTTGTAATGGTGATATCCATCTGCACCATGTCTTTTTGGATAGTATACTTCATCCTGTGTGTTTAATGCTTCTTCGATATCAGCTGTAGTGACTTCATTTTGTTTCTTATAGTCCTGTACATCTACATCTAAATGGCTTCTAGCACAGTCTGAGACAGTAATCCCTTTACCGCCTTCCTTCCATCCACCTTCATACTGATTGGCAGCAACAGCTCCGCCCCATAAAAATCCTTCTGGAAATTGTTTCATATTATGTGTCCTCTTCTTTCATGTTTATTATACATCGAATCTAAATTAAACATTGAGATTTCCTAGAATTGAAAAAAGAACAGTTTCCTGTTCTTTAGATATCTTCTATTACACCCATGATTTCTAGAATACGATTTAGGTCTTCTGTATCAGAATATTTAAGGGTAATTGTTTTTTCTTCAACCTTTACTTTTGTGCGGAACTTCTTTCTTAGTAAATCTTCAGCATATGTATAAGTTGTATTCTTTTCTTTTTTAGGCGCATTTTTACGTTTCTGAGCAAGTTTATAGCCTCTGACTATATCTTCTACTTGACGTACAGAAAGTTTCTCTTTAATGGCACGATTGGCGATTTTAAGAGCTGTTTCATCATCTAAACCAACTAACGGTCTAACATGTCCCATAGAAAGAATACCTTCTAGAATATACTGCTGGAGCTTCTCATTGATATTAAGAAGTCTTAAAGTATTAGTCACATGAGTTCTTGATTTACCAATACGACCAGCTAATTCTTCTTGAGTCAGATGCATCTTATCCATCATGGCTTTATAAGCTTGTGCTTCTTCAATCGCATTAAGATCTTCTCTCTGAATGTTTTCGAGAAGCGCAATTTCCATCATCTGATCATCAGTGAAGTCTACAATGATTGCAGGTACTTCAGTTAATCCAGCAATATTCGCTCCTCTAAATCTTCTTTCACCAGCTACGATATCATAACCGTGAATAGATTTCTTTAATAGAATTGGCTGTAAGATACCATGTTCCTTAATAGACTGTGCTAATTCATTCAGTTTATCCTGATCAAAGTGCTTTCTAGGCTGATAAGGATTAGGTCTGATTAAATCAATAGAAACTTTTTCTTGAGTGAATTCATTAGAATTACTTTCAATCGCAGAAATCATTGATTGAAGATCTCCACCAGTAGATGTTGTATCAAAGATTGCATCTAATCCTTTACTTAAGCGTTTTTTCTTACCTGCCATTTCTGCTCACCACCTCTTTCGCAAGTCTTGCGTAAGACTTAGCGCCTTCGCTACGTGAATCATAATCAAAGATTGAAAGACCTGCAGAAGGTGCTTCTGATAACTTTACATTTCTAGGTATCACTGTTTTATAAACTTTGTCTTTAAAGTATTTACGTACTTCCTGTGTTACTTCTACACCTAAATTAGTACGTGAATCAAGCATAGTTAATAACACACCTTCAATTGTCAGATTACGATTAAATACTGACTGTGTTAATAAAATAGTATTTAATAGCTGTGTTAAACCTTCTAGTGCATAATATTCACACTGTACAGGAATTAAAACACTATCCGCAGCTGTGAGGGCATTTGTGTTTAATAAACCTAAGGCAGGTGGACAATCAATGATAATATAATCATATTGATTTCTGACACTATCCATAGCCTTTCTTAAACGTTTTTCCCTTCCCTTTGGTACAGCTGATAATTGTACTTCTACACCCGCTAAGTCAATGCTTGCAGGTGCCACATCTAGATGTGGGATTTCACTATGTTTGATAATTGACTCAATAGGTACTTCATCAATAAGTACATCATAAGTTGTTTTTTCTAAACTAGAACGATCGATTCCAATACCCTGCGTCGCATTAGACTGAGCGTCCATATCTACAAGTAATACTTTCTTCTTCATAAGTGCAAGTGCTGCACATAAATTAATACTAGTGGTAGTTTTTCCTACGCCACCTTTTTGGTTTGTAATTGCGATTACTTTGCCCATCACATAACCTCCTTATTCGCATTCTTAATTATATCATAAAACTCTTTAAACAAAACAAAAAGAATGAGAAGGTATTCACCTTCTCACTATTTTAGTGTACCGATACGTTCTCCCATGAGAACACGTACTTCATCTTCATTTTTTGAGTGATTGAGAATATCTTCATCAATCTCTACTACATCCTTCTTAATGAATAAGACAACCGTACTGCCGCCAAATTCAAAGTAGCCTTTTTCTTCACCACGTTTAAATGACTGTTTATGAAGATTTGTAATCTTACCTACCATCATAGCCCCTACTTCCATCTGGACCACATCACCGAAATGTTTTGTATGTAGAACTGTATAAGAACGGCTATTTGTTTTATAGATAGGATAATAATCGCTAGCAATCGGATTAACTGTATGAAATATACCTTTAATAAAGTGATCCTTTTCTGCAGTCCCATCATCTATAAAATGATAGTGATGATAATCATCTACTGTAAGTCTAAATACAAGACATAGACCGCCTCTATATTCATCAGCGAGTGTAGGACTCATTAATAAGTCTTCAATTGTATAAAATGAATTCTTGATTTTAAGCTGTAATGAATCTGCAATAGGATAAACAGTCAACTTACTATCACAAGGCGCAATCAATGCACTTTCATCCTCATCAATATGTCTTACACCCTCTTTAATAGTACGTGTAAAGAAATCATTGTAAGAATGATAGTCCTGTGATTCATATAAATTCAAATCGATATTATTCTTCTCTACAAAAGACTTGATTTGTCCTTTAGATAAAGAAGAATTCATAAAAGCCCCACCAAGTTCAGTAATAACAGGTTGAGTGAGTACTTTCAGTAAGCATCTTCCTGCAAGTGATCCGTATAATTTCTCTAAGAATAAATCCTGAGACTGATCATAATCTAATTTTTCACCATTACGTTTGAATATTGCCATACTAGATTAATATAACACCTTTAATAACAAGATTAAAAGGATAATACCAAAGCCAATAAGACCTAGGACACCCTTAAAGTCAGGCTTGATTACTTTAATGTTAGCTACAAATAGAATACCTACAACTAGTAGTCCAATTAAATAAACAAACTGAACCTGAGGCACTGAAAGACATACTGTTAAACAGTAAATCATTGGAAAAATTAGACATGAAGATGTAACAGGTAATCCCTGATAATATTTTCTTTTTTCAGTAGTCTGCTGCTGTCTCATATCCTCCATTACATTAAAATATCCTAGACGAATGACAGCACCAAGAATATATATAATAAAGATGATTAAACAAGGGAAACTTTTGAATCCCATTGAATAGGCAATGATTGCAGGATAAACACCAAAACTGATTAAATCTACAAGAGAATCAATCTGAATACCAAACTTCTTTTCTTCTTCTGTTCTGTCCTTTTTTGAACGTGCAACGATACCATCGAAAGAATCAAAAAAACCACAAAGCATAAGACAGAATAATGCCAAAACATAATTGTGTTCAAATGCGAAGTGAGTTCCAACAATCGCACTGATTAAACTACAATATGTTAGAATGACTGTATAGTTGTAAAAACCAATCATACAATTCACCTTTCCTTCTTTTCTATAATCGGGTTCATTATAGCATGAATGAATATTGAATGATAGTCATTTAAGTTTGTTTCTACAAAATAAAAAATAGCATTTTATAGGCTATTTTTAAATAAAAAAAAGGACCTGGCAGCTTGCTATTGTCGCGTCTTCACACTATCGTCGCCGTTATGATGCTTAACTTCC